>NZ_JBMERN010000061.1:0-22465 GCF_049310965.1 Loktanella sp. DJP18
ACAGGTGACCGGCGGCGTCTGCAGCAGGTTCTGTCCAACGTCCTGTCCAACGCGGCAAAGTTCTCGCCGCACGGCAGCACGATTTCGGTCAGGATCGAGCGGGCCGGCCAGCAGACAAGGATTTCCGTCAGTGACATGGGCGTCGGTCTTTCCGATAGCGATTCAGAAAAGGTCTTCGACCGTTTCAGTCAGCTCGATGCATCGGACACCCGCAAGATCGGCGGCACCGGGCTTGGCATGAACATCTCGCGTCGCATCATGGAGGCGCACGGCGGCGTGATCAGATACGCCAAGAATGCTGGCCCGGGCACAACATTCTTTCTAGAGATGTAAGACTGACGATTTGATCTTCGCCTTGAATTGCGTTCGATGAAACGTAGTGAGAGGACGCGCAGTCTTGGTGCCATCAGGCACCGAACAGGCGGCCCTTTTCGGCGACCAGCACGCAGATCAGCGACACCGACGCCAGACCCATGAATCCGACCAGCAGGGGAATCAGCGTGCCGTCGTAAAGGTATCCGACGGCAGCCCCCAGTAACCCGCCACCGAGGGTCTGGGCCGCTCCCAGCACCGACGAGGCGACGCCGGCGACACGGCCCAGCGGTTCCATCGCCATGGCGTTGAAATTGGTCGGAACGAAGCCGAAGCAGCACATCATCAGGATGAACAGCGTCAGGAACAGGGGAAAGGGCGTCGCACCGCCGTAGCCGATCGCCAGCGCCAGATGCACGGCCGCGACTGCGATGAATCCGAGCAAAGCGCCATGCGACAGCCGCCTGATGCCGAACCGTGCGACCAGTCGCGAGTTTGCGAAGGACGAGGCGGCCATGAACAGCGCCACGAGCGAGAAATAGATCGTGAAGTGCGGGCCGATCCCGTAGATGCCGGTGTAGATCTGCTCGGCCTGGCCGATGAACGCGAACAACGCGCCAAAGAACGAGGCCATGGCCAGCGTGTAGCAGAACGCGATGCGGTTGGTCAGCACGATGCCGAACGCCTCGGCCACGGGCTTCAGGCGCAGGGCGCGGCGGTTGGCGGGATCCAGCGTCTCGGGCAGGCGGGCCCAGGTCCAGACCAGCGCAATGATGCCGACAAGCACCATGAAGCCCGACAGCTCGCGCCAGGTGCCGAAGGCCAGCACGATGGACCCAAGGTTCGGGGCCAGGACCGGCATGACCATGAAGACCATCATCACCAGCGACATGACGCTGGCCATCCGCGGGCCTGAAAAGCGGTCGCGCACGACCGACGTGGCGATGACTCGTGTCGCGGCCGCCCCGATGCCCTGGATCAGGCGGGTCAGCAGCAGCGCCTCGAACGTCGGGACGAAGACGGCAGCCACGGCCCCGGCCAGATAGATGCCAAGCCCCGCGAACAGGATCTTGCGGCGCCCGAACCGGTCCGACAGGGGGCCATAGACGATCTGCGCCCCGCCGAAGCCGATCACGTAGGCTGTGATGACGAATTGCCGGCGATTCTCGTCCGCGACGCCAAGGGCGGTGCCGATGTCCTGCAAGGCGGGCACATAGACGTCGATCGCGGCGGCGTTCAGCGCCATCAGCAAGGCGATCATGGCAACGAACTCGACGTAACCAAGGGACGCCGGATCCCTGCGTTGGGCGGCGCTTTGAACAAAACTCATCGGGTCACGTCCGGACATTTACAAAGAATGGTCTCTATCTGCCTCTGACCGGGGGGCTGGCAACCCCGGACCTCGCATAGCCGCCATGCATTTGGCGATTTTTTGACGGAAGCATCATTTTTTCAAGCGATTGCACCGCGTTCTTCCAGCACCTTGCGGGCCACGCGGAAACATTCCAGTGCCTGCGGCACGCCGCAGTAGATGCCGATGACGTGGATGATGGCCCGCAATTCGTCGCGGGTCACGCCGTTGTCCAGTGCGCCGCGGCAATGCAGGTCCCATTCGTGCATCTTGCCCAGGGCACCGATCATCGACAGGTTCATCATCGACCGCGTCTTGGCGTCGATCACCTCGTCACCCCAGCCAAAGCCCCAGCACCAGGCCGTCATCGCCTCTTGAAAGGGGCGGGTGAAGTCGTCGGCCGCTGCCAGGTTCCTGGTGACGTAATCCGCACCCAGTGTCGCCTTGCGCTTCTCCAACCCCTTCAGGAACAGGTCTTCGTCGAATGTGCCGGTCATGGTGTCCTCCGTTGTCGCGACGAGGCTAGTGGAAGTCGCGGCTCTTGGGAATGATGCGCACGTCGCGCGGATGCTGGCGGCCGCCGTTGGGGGCCTGCGGATGCGTCACCTCGTCGCCGCGCCCCATCGCCTGCGGCATGGCGTCGGGGGCCAGCCGCAGCAGGGCGTCGGACCGGTCGGTCAGGGTCTGGGCCACGATATGGATGATCTCGATGTCGCGCTGCACGTAGCCTTCGACGACCAGCAGGCGCGACTGCATCACCGCCTTGCGGAACTGCTCCATCACGGCTGGCCAGACGACGAGGTTCGCCACCCCGAACTCGTCCTCGACCGTGATGAAGCAGACGCCCTTGGCGCTGCCGGGCCGCTGCCGGATCAACACGAGACCGGCCAGCTTGATCTTTCGGCCTTTGTTGAATTTCTGCAAGTCTGCGGTGCTGGAATAGCCTTGTCGTGTCAAACTGCGTCGTAAAAATGACATCGGATGCGCCTTCAGCGACAGCCTCATGGTCTGGTAGTCAGCCACCACCTGCTCGCAGACGGGCATCACCGGCAGCGGCACGGTCACCTCTGCCCCTTCATCACGCCCGCCCCGGAACAGCGGCAGGTCGGGTGCATCGCGCAGCGCCTTCGCCTCCCACAGCGCTTGCCTGCGGTCGATCCACATGGATCGCACGGCGTCCGCCTCGGCCAGTCTGCGCACCACGGGGGCGGTCAGGCCAGCGCGGGTCTTCAGCGCCTCGAGGTCGTCATAGGGCGCATCGCGGGCCGCCATGATCCGCGCCGCCGCGTCCGCCCGCAGCCCGCTAATCTGCCGCAGCCCCAGCCGCACCGCCCAGCCGCTGCGATACGGTTCCAGCGTATTGTCCCAGTCCGAGAAGTTCACGTCCGCCGGCTGCACAGTCACCTCATGGTTCTGCGCGTCCCGCACGATCTGCGCGGGCGCGTAGAACCCCATCGGCTGGGAATTCAGCAGCGCCGCACAGAAGGCTGCCGGGTAATGGCACTTCAGCCAGCTTGAGACATAGACCAGTTGCGCAAAGCTTGCCGCATGGCTTTCGGGAAAGCCGTAGTCGCCGAAGCCCTTGATCTGGTTGAAGCACCGCGCCGCGAACTCCTCATCGTAGCCGCGTTCGACCATCCGGCCGACCATCTTGTCCTGCAACAGCTCGATCGTGCCGCGGCTGCGAAAGGTCGCCATCGCCTTGCGCAATTCATTCGCCTCGGCCGGGCTGAACCGGGCCGCGTCGATGGCGACCTTCATCGCCTGCTCCTGAAAGATCGGCACGCCCAGCGTCCGGCCCAGGATCTTCTTCAACTCTTCCGGGTCATGCGGCGGGGCGGGTGAGGGATAGCTGACAGGTTCCTCTCCCGACCGGCGGCGCAGATAGGGATGCACCATGTCGCCCTGGATGGGACCGGGGCGGACGATCGCGACCTCGATCACCAGATCGTAGAAGGTGCGCGGCCGCAGGCGCGGCAGCATGTTGATCTGCGCCCGGGATTCGACCTGAAAGACCCCGATGCTGTCACCCTTGCACAGCATGGCATAGACCCGCGGGTCTTCCTGCGGAACGCTCGCCAGCGTCCAGTCGTGGCCGTAATGCGCCCGGATCAGATCAAAGCACTTGCGGATGCAGGTCAGCATCCCGAGTGCCAGGATATCGACCTTCAGGATGCCCAGTGCGTCGATATCGTCCTTGTCCCATTCGATGAAGGTCCGGTCCGGCATCGCCCCGTTGCCGATCGGCACCGTCTGGGTCAGCGCCCGTTCGGTCAGGATGAAGCCGCCGACGTGCTGGCCCAGATGCCGCGGCATCCCGATCATCTGCCGCGCCACGATCAGCGTGCGGCGCAGCAAGGGGTCGCTCAGGTCCACGCCGGCCTCTGCCGCGTGGCTCTCGCCGATATCGGTGCCCCAGCTGCCCCAGACGGTCTTTGCCAGCGCCGCCGTCACGTCCTCGGACAGACCCATGACCTTGCCGACCTCGCGGATCGCCGACCGGGGGCGATAGTGGATGACGGTCGCGCACAGGCCCGCCCGGTGGCGGCCGTATTTTTCATAGATGTGCTGGATCACCTCCTCGCGCCGCTCGTGTTCGAAATCCACGTCGATGTCGGGTGGCTCCTTCCGTTCCTCGCTGATGAAGCGCTCGAACAGCAAGGCGTGCTGTGCCGGGTCCACGGCGGTGATGCCCAGCACATAGCAGACCGCGGAATTCGCCGCCGACCCGCGCCCTTGGCACAGGATGCCGCGCGACCGGGCGAACAGCACGATGTCATGGATGGTCAGGAAATACTGCGCGATATCCAGCTTGGCGATCATCGCCAGTTCCTTGCGCAGGGTGGCTTGCGTGACCTCTGCCACGCCTTCGGGATAGCGCGTGGTCGCGCCCTCCCAGGTCAGCTTCTCCAGATGGGCCTGTGGCGTGCTGTCCTTTGGGATCACTTCCGAGGGGTATTCATAGGCCAGTTCTTCCAGATCGAAGAGGCAGGCATCGGCCACCGCACGGGTCGCGGCGATGGCATGGGGCCATTCGGCGAAGAGCTGCTGCATCCGCGCAGGCGATTTCAGATGCCGCTCTCCGTTCGCTTCCAACCGGTAGCCTGCCTTTGCCAGCGTCGTCTTCTCGCGGATGCAGGTCATGACGTCCTGCAGGGGGCGGCGGTCCGGCGCATGGTAAAGCACATCGTTCGTCGCCAGCAGGCGCAGGCCATTCTGCCCCGCCATCCGGTCCAGCCGCGTGATCCGCGCGCGGTCGTCGCCGCGATAGAGGTAGCTCGCCGCCAGATGGCGCAACGTCGGCAGGGCGCGGACAAGCCGGGACAGAGTGCGCCCGAAGCCGCGCAGATCGCGTGGCGGCACGGCGATCAGCTGCACCCCGTCGCTGTGCGCTGCCAGATCCGCCAGCGTCAGATCACAGACCCCTTTCGCCTGCCAGGCCCCGTCGGGGTCGTGCATCCGCCCTTTCGAGATCAGCTGGCTCAACCGCCCATAACCCTGCCGGTTGCGCGGATAGGCGAGGAAGGTCTCGCCGCTCACCAGTGCGATCCGTGCGCCGATGACGGGTCGCATCCCGGTCTTCTTCGCCTCCGTGTGGATGCGCACGACACCGGCAAGGGTGTTCAGGTCAGCGACCCCGATGGCGTCATAGCCCAGGGCCCAGGCCTCTCCCGCCAGGTCGGCGGCGTCAGAGGCCCCGCGCAGAAAGGAAAAGCAGGTGAATAGCCCCAGTTCGACGTAAGGGGCCTTGGGGTTCTTCGCATAGGTGCCATCCTCCGGCAGTGTGTGCCGGGGATGGTGATTGTCGTTCTCAGGCATCGGGGTCGTCCCCCACATCGGGGTTGCATGGGGGCGCTGCCCCCGCCGCCAAAGGCGGCTCCCCCGAGGTATTTGGGACGAGAAGAAGCCCAAACTGCCTGAGGTGGGTCCAGCGTTCCGCAACCCTATGGGTCAACGGAACGCCTTCTCCTCGTGCGGTCATCGGCGCCTCCGCCTGTACCGCCGACTCAGGATGCGCGAAGAGGGTTAAGAAACCCTTGCTTCTTCTCGTCGAAAATACCTCGGGGGGGAGGGCCTTTGGCCCGGGGGGGCTGGCCCCCCCAGCGACGGGGGCCACGGGGCGGTTCACCCGAAGATGCCGTGCACGAACCAGCGTGGCGGCTCCCTGTAGGCGTCACCGTAGACACCGTCGCGGTAGATCCACAGCCTGCGGCAACCGTCGTCCTCGATCCGGTAGTAGTCGCGCAGGCGCGTGCCGGGACGGTCGTTCCACCATTCGGGCGCAATCCGTTCGGGACCGACGAAGCGGGCGATGCGGTGCGAGACATGCCGCCAGCGGAACTGGACCGGCGGCCCTTCCGGTACGGCATAAAGGACGTGGATCTCCTCTGGCGTATCCAGCAGCCGCAGGGGGCGGTCGGTGCAGGGCAGGGCATCGTGACCGCCCGGGGCCTGCGACAGGGCCAGCATCCAGGCGAGGCTGCGTTCGGGGATGTGACTGGCATGCGCGTTAGGTGTGCGTACCGCAGGTGCCCCGAGCCTGGCCGACAGCCGGTCCACCATCTGCGCCAGCGCCGCACCGTCGTCCGCCCGCCCGTCCAGGCCGCTCTGTACCGCGTGCAGCGCCTCTGTCGCCGTGGCGTCGAGGGTGATCAGCTCAAACCCGTAGCCCGGGTCGATCCGGTCCAGCCGGTCATCGAAGAGGCGACGCAAATGCGCCGGGTCGCGGCTGGCACGGGCCGTGGTGGCGGTGACGCGGCTGACCTCTGCGTCCGTGCGGTAGACGGTCACGGTGACCCGCCGCGCCCCGTGGCCCGCCGCCGCAAGGTCGGCGCAGAGCGCCGCACACAGGTCGGCGAGGTAGGGCGTCGGGTCCTGCACCGGCTCTGGCAGGCGGGCCTGTACGGCAAAGCCTGGCGGCTCGAGGCGGGCGCTGACCGGCTCGGCCAGTCGTCCCTGCAACTGGTCCAGCCGCAGCAGCGGATTCTGGGGCAGCGGGGCCTGCGCGAACCGCCGCGCGAGGCTGGGGCGTGGCACGGCGGCGATGTCGCCCACGGTCTTCAGCCCCAGCCGTTGCAGCAGCAGCACGGTGTCCGCATCAAGCCGCAGGGCGCGGACGGGGAGGGGGCCGGTCAGGAGGGCCAGTGTGGCGGGCGTGGCGATGCTGCGCACTGTGCCGAAGCGCGCCAGCGCCCAAGCGGCTCCGTGGGTCGGGGCCATCGCCAGCCGGACAGAGAACCCGAGCGCGCCCAGCGTGCCCTCGATCTCGCGCAGCAGGGCGGGTTCGCCGCCCCAGAGGTGATCGGACCCGGTGGTGTCCATCACGATGCCGTCCGCGCCGTCCACCGCCGTCCAAGGGCACCAGCGCCGCGCCCAAAGGGCCAGTTTATCCAGCGCCTCCAAATCGCCATCCGGGTCGGCGCGCACGACGCGGACCTGAGGGCACAGGGCGCGCATGTCCACGACCCGTGCGCCTGCGTGCAGTCCCGCAAGGGTTGCGGCGCGGTTGGTGGCGCTGACGACGGGGCCATGCGGCCCTTCCACCGCCATCACGACGGGCAGGTCGTCGGGTGGCGCATCCTGGCGGGCGGTGGCCCAGCGCAGCCAGCGGGCCATGGCGAAATCGGCCAGATGCAGGCTGACGATGCGCCGCGACAGTGCCACGCGGTCAGTTGCGGGACCGTCATCGGTGCCGTCCGCCTCTGTCCCGCCGCGTCGCATCACCGGGCTGGCCCCGGAGGGCGTTGCGTTCAGGGTCGGTGCGGTGCGGATGATCCGTGCCATGGGCGTGCGTTCGGTTGCGGTCGATGCAGCCGGATGCAATGCCGCAGGGTCCAGTGCCGTCGCAGCCCGGTCCAGCACGGTCGCGGCACGCTCCAGCAGCGCCGGGGCGGCTGGGCGCAGGTTATCCCCCCCGACCAGCGCCGCAGGCTGCGGCGCGGCCCTGGCGGGGCGGCCCGGAAAGGGTAGGATACAGGTGGCGCTGGCGTCTGTCATGGGGAAGCCTTCAGCCGACCGCACGGGCATTGTCGGGGGCAGTGTGCATGTGGACGCTGTGTGCCAGCGTCACGCCGTCGGTGCCGGGGCTGGCGACCCATTTGCCCGGCGCACGCCCTCGCGCGCGAAACAGGTCCGCCTGCCACAGCGGTGCGCCCGGCGCGCGGTCGTCGTCGGGGTCGCGCATGGCCGCCAGCGAGGTGATGCGCCAGCGCTGGCGCGCGGCGCTCAGGTTCGGGTGTGCGGCGCGGCGGATCAGCAAGGCGGGAATCGCCCGCGCCTCTGCCCGCAGGGCCAGCCGTTTGGTTGCGGTGAAATCCAGCACCGGCGGATCGCCCCAGACCTCGCCCATCACGGCGCAGAGCGCATCGCAGTGCAACCCTTCCTCCATCGCCCAGAGCACGTCGACGGCACGGTTCACGGTCACGAGGATCAGCTTCAGCCCTGCGGGCAGACCGGGAGGATAGGGCTTGCCCGCCTCGCGCTGGGTCATGCGGTCCTGCATCCACAACAGCGGCTTGCCGGTCGCGATCGCCCCCTGCAACTGCTGAAAGGTGAAGGCCGTCACCGCGCCGTCGGCGGCATTGTCGGCAAAGTATTCGGCCAGCGTCGGTTCCGCCCGCGCGGGCGGCGCGCGATCCGCGTCGGGGTCATCCGGGGTCATCCGGGCGGCGATGAAGGGGCTGTTCACGGGCGGCCTCCGATTCCATTTGTTCCGTTTTTGTTCTAGTCCTTCGGGCCGCTTTCGTCAAACCGCGATCTGCGCACCGTTGCGATATGCACAACGTCAAGGCAAGGTGCCGTAACGGCTGCGGATGGCACCGGGATGACCATGAAAACAACTTGTCTGGCGCAAAGAACGGCCCGTCCGGACCGCTCCGGTCGACGTAGTGCCCCAGCGCCATGACCGGGCGGCCATCATCCTCTCACCAAGCGGTGAAGGCGGTGGTCCACTGGTCTGTCTGCGCAATGCCCCAGTCCGCCGTGGCATCGGCAAAGCGGCACTCCGGCCCGCCCTTCAGTGCCACATCCGGCCCCACGCGCATGACGTAAGGTCGAGCGTGCCGTCGCCGTCGATGTCCAGCGGATAGGCCCCCACCGTTTCGAATGCGGCAGAGCGATCCTCGAACCGCACCTGTGCCAGCGCCGGCTGCGCCAGCAGCGCCAATACCACGATAAACCGCATTGTCATGCCCCCAGCAAAGCCTCTGTCGCATCAGCCAGTGCCAGCGCGGTCGCCCCCTGCGCCCAGACCAGATCGCCCCAGACATGGGTCGCGATCTCGCAGGAGGTGCGGCCTTCGGCAAGGGTCAGCGCCTGCATCTCGCGCAGGACCGCGTCGGAATAAAGGTATTCATAACGCATCCGCTCGCCCGCCAGAATGATCAGCGCAGGGTCGAACAACTGCACCACATTGGCGAGCCCCACGGCCAGATAACGCCCGGCGCGGCGAAAGATCGTGGCGGCGGCGGCATTGCCGGCCTTCGCCTCCAGGAACAGGGCGTCGATCATCGCGGCATGGTCGGTGCCGCTTCCGGTCCGGTCCAGCGCCGTTCCCGCCTCGCGGGCAAGGGCGTAATCGGCCAGATACGCCTCCAGACAGCCGCGCTGGCCGCAGCGGCACAGCGCCCCGTCCAGCGCGACCTTGGTGTGCCCCAACTCCATCCCCATGCCGCGCCCGCCGCGAAACAGCCGGTTGTTCAGCACGAGGCCCATGCCGACCCCGTGTTCGACCGTCACGACGGCAAAGTCCGACCGGTCGCGCCCGGTCCCGAACCAGAGTTCAGCCAGGGTCAGCACGTTGGCATCGTTGTCGATCCGCACCGGCACATCCAGCCGGTCCGCCAGCATGGCCGCCAGCGGGGCGTCGCGGCCTGCAATCAGGGGCGACCAGGGCACCTGTCCGGTGTCGTGTTCGACGATGCCGGAAATGCCAAGGCCCACGCCCGCCACATCGCCGATGCTGCGCCGCGCTTCGGAGAGCAGACGGTCGACCAGTGCCGCCAGTTCTGCCACCAGTGCGGCCGCCGGCTTGCGGCCAAGGGCGGTCGGCAGAGTCACATCGGCGACCATCTGACCCGCGAAATCCGTCAGCACGGCGGAATGGCGGGTATCGGCGACCTTGATCCCGATGACGAAGCGGCTGCCGCCTGCGACCCGCAGGGCAACGGGCGGGCGCCCGCGACCGGCCTCGCGCGGCTGATCCTCGACCTCTTCCAGGAACCCCGCCTGAATCAGGTCTGCCGTCAGGGCCGTGACACTGCCTGCGCTGATGCCCAGCCCCCGCGCGATATCGGCGCGGCTGGCCTGACCGCGTCCGCGGACATGAACGAAGACCTGTTGACGCAGTCCGCCCGTCCGGTCAGCCTGCGAGGACAACAGCGGCCCGCACCCCGGCAGATGAGGGACCGAAACGATGCGACCGGCCGCGTCATACATAAACTTCACCCTCCGAAGATAATGCCGCACCTGCACACGCCGCACGGCGGCGACGCGGCCCTCCCGGCGGCATCATCGTCGCTCATTACGCCGGCGGACCGTTTGATTTGCAAGATTATTCCATTGGCATTGCTAAATTATTTTGACAACTGAACTAATATAGGCATTTTGAGCGGCACCGGGTCTCAGGACCCCGAATCCCCGTGATGCGCACGGGACATTCTGTCTGGGAGGACACCATGAACAAGCATATCCTCGCTGCCGTCATCGCGACGGTCGGTTTCAGCTCTGCCGCTTACGCGCAAGACGGCCTCACCGTCGGCGTCAGCTGGTCCAACTTCCAGGAAGAGCGCTGGAAGACCGACGAAGCCGCGATCAAGGAAGCCCTGGAAGCCGCCGGTGCCACCTACATTTCCGCCGACGCGCAGGCCTCTGCCGCCAAGCAGCTGACCGACGTCGAGGCGCTGATCGCACAGGGCGCCGACGCGCTGATCATTCTAGCGATGGACAAGGACGCGATCGGGCCGGCAATCGACCAGGCCGCCGCCGAAGGCATCCCCGTCGTCGGCTACGACCGCCTGATCGAGGACAACCGCGCCTTCTACCTCACCTTCGACAACAAGGGCGTCGGCACGATCATCGCTGAAACCGTCAGTGCCGTTCAGCCGACCGGCAACTATGCCATCATCAAGGGCGACCCCGGTGATCCCAACGCGCAGTTCCTGCTGGACGGCATGATGGAAGTGCTTCAGCCCAAGATCGACGCCGGTGAAGTCACCATCGTCGGTGAAGCCTTCAGCGACGGCTGGAAGCCCGAGAACGCCCAGAAGAATATGGAGCAGATCCTGACCTCGGCCAACAACGAAGTCGACGCCGTACTGGCCGAGAACGACGGCATGGCCGGTGGCGTGATCGCGGCACTGTCCGCGCAGGGTCTTGACGTGCCGGTCGGCGGTCAGGACGGCGACCTTGCGGCGCTGAACCGCGTCGCCCGTGGCTCGCAGACCGTATCCGTGTGGAAGAACTCCCGCGATCTGGGCAAGCGCGCGGCGGAAATCGCCGTAGCCCTCGCTGGTGGCACCGCACTGGCAGAAGTGCCAGAGGCTCAGAAGTGGGCCGGTGGCGAGAATGGCGTGGAAATGGATGCGATCTTCCTCGCACCGACTCCGATCACCGCCGACAACCTGAACCTCGTCATCGACGCCGGCCACATCTCCAAGGAGCAGGCCTGCGAAGGTGCGATGGATACCGTCGCCGCCTGCCAGTAAGCCATGACGTGACCGGCGCGGGGGGCTGACCCCCGCGCCGGTTTTTTCATTTTACGGCAGTTGCTTGCCGTCCGATCCAACAGCGGCAGGTCGCCGGGGCGATGCCCGCTGCGTGACCGTCGCACCGCCATCGTCCCAGCCGCACAGGACCTGCCATGACCGATACCACGAACGCCCCCGCGGCCCCGTCGAATCCGCCGCCGTCACAGGCGACGGACAAGAGCGTCTGGTCGCGCTTCCTGACCGCGACCGAACTCGACACGCGCCTGATCGGCATGGTCGTCGCGCTGATCCTGATCTGGGGCGGCTTTCACATGTATGGCGTGCTGGTGAACGGGCAGGGTTTCTTCCTCACGCCGCGCAACCTGTGGAACCTCTCTGTCCAGACATCGTCCATCGGGATCATGGCGACGGGCATGGTGCTGGTCATCATCACCCGGCACATCGATCTGAGCGTCGGGTCTATCCTGGGTTTCACCGCGATCCTGATGGGCATGATGCAGGTCCGGATCCTTCCGGAATACCTGGGCCTCGGGCATCCGCTGATCTGGGTCATCACGGTGATATTCGGCATCATCTGCGGCATGCTGATCGGCGCTTTTCAGGGTAGCCTGATCGCCTACGGTGGCATTCCCGCCTTCATCGTGACGCTGGGCGGTCTGCTGGTCTGGCGGGGCTGCGCGTTCCTCGTCGCGCGGGGCGAGACGATATCGCCCGTCGACAGCACCTTTACCTTGCTTGGCGGCGGGCCTTATGGGGCCGTCGGGTCCACGGGATCGTGGATCGTCGGTGCGATCATCTGCGCCGGCGTGATCTTCATGATCGTCAATGGCCGCCGCCAGCGCACCAAGTTCCAGTTCAAGCAGCGGCCGGCCTGGGCCGACAGCTTTCTTGCCATCCTTGGCTGTGCCACGGCCATCGGAGCCGTGCTGCTGGTCAATTCGTACCCTTGGCCGACGGGCATCGTGCGCCAGTATATTGCCGCCAACGATCTGACTGTCGAACCCGACAGCCTGTTCATCAGCCACGGCTTCGCCATTCCGGTGCTGATCCTGATGGTCGTCGCGGTCGTGATGAACTTCGTGATGAACCGCACCCGGTTCGGCCGCTACGTCTTTGCCATCGGCGGCAACCCCGAGGCCGCGGCACTGGCCGGCATCGACACCAAGTGGATGACGGTCAAGATTTTCGCGATCATGGGCGGCCTGGCAGGCCTGTCCGCCGTCGTCGCCTCGGCCCGCCTGAACTCTGCCACCAACGCGCTGGGCACGCTGGACGAGCTTTACGTCATCGCGGCCGCCGTCATCGGCGGCACGTCGCTGGCGGGGGGCGTCGGCACGATCTTCGGTGCGATCCTGGGTGCGCTGGTGATGCAGTCGCTGCAATCGGGCATGGTGCTGATCGGCTTCGACGCGGGCATGCAGCAGGTCGTCGTCGGCTCCGTGCTCGTGCTCGCCGTCTTCCTCGACATCCTCTACCGCCGCAAATCGAAGTAAGGGCCAGATATCATGAGCGACCAACCTCACATCGACCGCACCGGCACCCCACTTGTCGAAATGCGCAACATCTCGATTTCCTTCGGCGGCATCCAGGCCGTCGACGACGTCACCGTGGACCTGTATCCGGGCGAAGTCGTCGGCCTGCTGGGCCACAACGGGGCCGGCAAGTCGACGCTGATCAAGATCCTGTCCGGTGCCTACGCTGCCGACAGCGGAGAGATCTTCGTCAATGGCGAGAAAGCGACGATCAACAACCCCCGCGACGCGCGCAACTACAACATCGAGACGATCTACCAGACGCTCGCACTTGCCGACAACCTGGACGCCGCCAGCAACCTCTTTCTGGGGCGCGAGTTGATGACGACCTTCGGGCGCGTCGACGACGCGCAGATGGAGGCGGAGTGCCGCAAGATCATGAAGCGGCTGAACCCCAACTTCAAGAAATTCGCGGAACCCGTATCGGCCCTGTCCGGCGGCCAGCGCCAGTCCGTCGCCATCGCCCGCGCGGTCTATTTCGACGCCAAGATCCTGATCATGGACGAACCGACCGCCGCTCTGGGCCCGCAGGAAACCCAGATGGTCGCGGAACTGGTGCAGGAATTGAAGCGGCAGGGCCTTGGCATCTTCCTGATTTCACACGACATCGCGGACGTGATGGACCTGTGCGACCGGGTCAGCGTGATGAAGAACGGCCAGCTTGTGGGAACCGAGAACGTCGCGGACGTGACGGACGACGACATCCTCGGCATGATCATCCTCGGCAAGAAACCGCAAAAGGCTGCTTGAATGTATATCGGACTGGACCTCGGCACCTCGGGGATTAAGGGCATCGTCATCGACGATGCGCAGGCGGTGCTGGCAGAGGCGACCGCGCCGCTGACAGTGCAACGCCCCCACGACGGCTGGTCCGAACAGGACCCCGCCGACTGGATCGCGGCATCAGAGGCGGTGATGGACAGCCTAGCAGGGCAGGTCGACATGGCAGCGGTGCGCGGCATCGGCCTGTCGGGCCACATGCACGGGGCGACCTTGCTGGACGCCGCCGACAAGGTTCTGCGCCCCTGCATCCTGTGGAACGACACGAGGTCGGCCCGCGAAGCCGCAGTGTTGGACGACAATCCCGACTTCCGTCGACTGACCGGCAACATCGTCTTTCCGGGCTTCACCGCGCCGAAACTGGCTTGGGTCCGCAACCATGAGCCCGACGTCTTCGCCAAGGTGGCGATGGTGCTGCTGCCCAAGGACTACCTGCGCCTTTGGTTGACCGGAGAGCATGTCACCGAAATGTCCGATGCCGCCGGGACAAGCTGGCTGGACGTCGGTGGGCGTTGCTGGTCCGGCGACCTGCTGGCCGCGACCGGCCTCGACCGGGATGCGATGCCGCGCCTTGTCGAAGGCTCCGCCGTTTCGGGCAAGGTCCGCGACACGCTTGCGACCCGTTGGGGCCTGAAGGACGTCGTCGTGGCGGGCGGCGGTGGCGACAATGCCGCCAGCGCCGTAGGCGTCGGCATCGTGAAGCCGGGGCAGGCCTTCGTCTCGCTGGGCACCTCTGGCGTGCTGTTCGCGGCATCGGACGCCTACCAGCCCGACGCGGCCTCTGCCGTGCATACCTTCTGCCATGCGCTGCCGGACACCTGGCACCAGATGGGCGTGATCCTCGCGGCCGCGGATGCACTGAATTGGTGGGCCGGGGTCGCTGGCGAAGATGTCGCCGCGCTGACCGGCGCGCTGGGCGATCTGCGCGCGCCCTCGCGCACGCTGTTCCTGCCTTATCTGGGCGGCGAGCGCACGCCGCATAACGACGCCGCGGTGCGCGGTCAATTCCTACACCTCGATCACGCCACCGACCGTGCCGCCATGACGCGCGCCGTGCTGGAAGGCGTCACCCACGCCTTCCGCGACAGTTTCGACGCGCTGACCGGCACCGGCACCCGCATCGACCGCCTGATCGGCGTCGGCGGCGGCACGAAGTCCGACTATTGGGTGCAGGCCATCGCCACGTCGCTGGGCCTGCCCATCGATCTGCCCGTCGCGGGCGACTTCGGCGGTGCCTACGGCGCCGCGCGCCTTGGCCTGATGGCCGCGACCGGTGCGGGCGTGGAAGCCTGCGGCACCCCGCCCATCGCCCGCACGGTGGACCCCGTCATCCCCCTGCACGACGACTTCCTGACGGCCCATGCGCGGTATCGGGCGGCCTACAGGGCGGTCCGCGATCTGGACTGAGGGCGGAAGGGGCGCTGCCCCCGGCTGCGCCTCCCCCGCAATATTTTCGACCAGATGAATATGGACGGTTGCGCGATAAGAAAAAGGCCCGGCGCATCCCGCGCCGGGCCTTCCGTGTTGCGGAGGGCGGCCCTGAGGATCAGTTCAGTTCGGCCTCGTATTCCGTCGCAAGGCGCGCGTTGACGGCCTCGATCTCGGCCAGGAAGGAATCGAGGACCTCTCCGCCGCCGTCGACGTTCGTGCGGAACCACTCCTGCACCGGGGCTGCGGCTTCCTGGAAGGCTGCCTTTTCCTCGGCCGTCGGGACGTAGACCGTGCCACCGGCGGCGGCAAAGGCCTCATAGGCTTCGATCGACTTGCGCTTGGGGCTGGCGAATGTCGCCTGCTGCAACTGATAGAAGCCGTCGGCCACCACCTTGCGCAGATCCTCCGGCATCTCCAGGAACTTCGCGTTGTTCATGAACCACAGCGCGCCCATGTAGGCGTGCTGGTCCAGCGTCAGGTTCTTCAGGCCCGCATCCGGGAACTTCATCGACATGATGTCGGTGATGCCGTTCGCGGTGCCTTCGACCACGCCGGTCTGCAGCGAGGTGAACAGTTCGGGCCACGGAATAGCGGTGGGCGAGGCACCGAGGGCCGTGGCCAGCACCTGTGGCAGCTCTGCGGGGACCGTGCGGATCTTGAGGCCCGCCATGTCCGCCGGGGTCGCGACCGGCGTGGTCGTCGTCGCGATGTTGCGCCAGCCACCGGTGTTGCCGATCGTCATCAGCCGGATCTGGTCGCCAGAGCTTTCCAGCACGCGGGCCCGCATGTCGGCCACGAAGTCGGACCCGTTGTCCAGCACGGCCTCGGCCACGCGGTCGTCGGCCATCAGGTAGGGCAGATCGAGGACCTGCACGAAGGGGAACAGCGACGCGGTGCCGCCCGAGGTCGCGATGTAGATGTCGATGGACCCGTCGGCCACACCCTGCAGACATTCCTCGCCGGTGGAACACAGCTGCGTGCCGATGAACATCTCGACGGCGATCTGGCCGTTGGAGGCGGCTTCCACGTAATTCTTGAAGACCACAAGGCCGTCGTAGTCTTCGTCGTTCTCGTTGCTGTTGGCGGTGGCACGCAGGGTATAGGCCGCGTCCTGCGCCCAGGCCGTGGCGGCGGTGGATGCCAGCAGGGCGGCGGTCAGCGCGCCGGTGATCAGGTGTTTCATGGTTCTCTCTCCCGTTTTTCGGTTCTGGTATATTGACGTGTCGTATCAGTTGGCGAAACCGGCCAGACGCGGAATCGTCATGGAAATCGCGGGGATGTAGGTGATCAGGAAGATCACCGCGACCTCCACCGCGAGGAAGGGCAGGATGGCGCGGGCGATGGTCTCGACCCGTTCGCCGCTGACGGTGGAGGCGACGAAGAGCACCAGTCCCATCGGCGGCGTGGCGAGGCCGACGGTCAGGTTCACGGACATGATCATGGCGAAATGGATCGGATCGACGCCGAGGCTGACGAAGATCGGACCCAGGATCGGGCCGAGGATGATGATCGCCGGACCCGCATCGAGGAACATGCCGATGACGAACAGCAGGATGTTGATCAGAAACAGCAGGACCAGCGGGTTGCTGGACAGCGACAGCATGAAATCCGCCAGGATTTCGGGGGCGTAGGACAGGGATACCACGGTCTTGAAGGCGACCGCGGCACCGACCAGCAGCAGCACCGCGGACGTGCCGAGTGCTGCCTTGCCCAGCACGGACCACAGATCGCGCAGGGTCATGGCGCGCAGCACGAAGAAGCTGACGATCAGGGCGTAGCCGACCGCGACGGCAGACGCCTCGGTCGGGGTGAAGATGCCGATCAGGATGCCGCCCAGGATGATGATGGGGGTCTGCATCGGGGCCACGGCCTTTTTGCAGATCAGGCGGAAATCGTGACTGACGCGGGCCCGGTAGCCCAGCAGGATCAGGTGCGCGGGGATCAGCATGACCCCGAACAACAGCAGGCCAGGCATGGCGTCCGCGCCGGGGATCAGGCGGGCAAGGGCATAGAGAAGGTAGCCAATGTTCAGCCGCAGCAGGATCAGGCTGACCCAGTATTCGGTCAGGCTGATCGTCTGGCCGTGGTGGACGATGCGTTCGGCCTTGGGCAGATCATAGCGGTCGGCCATCAGCCAGACGGTGGCCATCAGGCCCAGCCCGATCAGGATGCCCGGCACGATGCCCGCAAGGAACAGGGCAGCGACGCTTTCGCCCATGACGTAGGCGTAGATGATCATGATGCCGCTGGGCGGGATGATCGGCCCGATGACGGAGCTTGCGGCGGTGATCGCGGCAGCGAAGCGGCGGGTGTAGCCGTTCTTCTCCATCGCGGGGATCAGGGTGGAGCCAAGGGCGGAGACATCGGCGACCGCCGACCCGGACATGCCCGCGAAGAGAAAGCTGGACAGGATGTTCACATGCGCGAGGCCGCCGCGCAGGTGGCCGATGAAGGCCTGCGAAAACTCCACGAGGCGCATGGTGATGCCGCCGCGGTTCATGATCTCGCCCGCGAGCATGAAGAACGGCAAGGCCATCAGCGGGAAACTGTCCATCCCGCTGTAGAGGTTGCGGTAGAGACCGGCGACCACGTTGCGGGTATCGCCTTCGGCCAGGATCACGGCGATGGGCGAGACCATGAGCGCGAAGACGATCGGCAGGCCGATCAGGATCAGGATCAGGAAAAGGGGGAGGAACCAGAGCAGCATCTATTCGGCCATCACGGTCGTATCGCCCAGCGGCTTCAGCCGCGCACCGCCGCCCAGCAGGCTGATGACCTGTCGCAGCATCAGTTCGACGTTCACGAGGATCAGCAGGTTCACACCGACCCAGAGCGAGGCGAACATCCATGAGTTGCGAAACCGGACCGGTTCCCCGCCGATCCAGTCGAGCGGCAGGCGCAACGACGGCATCTGGCCTCGGCCCGACAGGCTGACAACATGGTTGTGCAGCCCCCGGTCCCACATGATGACCAGCACCCAGAGCGATACGGCCAGCAGGGCGAGCGCCAGGAGGCCGGCCATGATCCGGGGCAGGGCGCGTTCCAGCATGTCGATCGCGACGAAACCGCCCTGGCGGTAGGCGACCGGGGCCAGCAGGCCGGTCATCCAGAGCATCCCGAAGCGGGCAGCTTCCTCGGTCCAGCGGGGGGCATCGTTGAGGACGTAGCGAAAGAACACCTGCCCCAGGATGAAGGACACCATGAGTGCCAGTGCGACGATCGCCAGCACCCGGCCCAGGCCAAGCAGGACGTCGTTGATCTTTTGCAGGGGCCACAGAACCCCGAACAGGACCGGCATCACCGGCTCCTCCCCTGTTGTGCCCGGTACCCGGGCGTTGCCCGTTCTTCGCGAAGAACCGGAAGTGGGGGGCCAGCCCCCCGTCGCGTGCCGCGCCTCCCCCCGGAGTTTACCCGGCCAGATGAATGAAGGCGTCAGTCCTGCATGGCAAATGTGCCGTATTTTCCGGCGTGAAAGACCAGCGGGTCGCCCCCGGTATGGTGCGCCTTTGTCACGCGGCCGACGACGATGACGTGGTCGCCCGCATCATGCGTGGCCTCGAGGCTGCATTCGAAGGTGGCCAGCGCGCCTTCGATCAAGGGCATCCCGCAATGCGACAGGTGCATCGGCACCCGGGCGATGGCGGTCTTGGAGCCGATGATCGCCGCACAGATGTCACGCTGAGAAGCCGACAGGACATGCACGGCAAAGCGGCGCGACCCAGCGAAATGTTCGAACCGCTTGCTGGATTTCGCGGGCGACCACAGCACCAGAGGCGGGTCGAGCGATACGGAGGCGAAGCTGTTCGCCACGATGGCGACGGGGCCGTCCGGGCTATCCGTCGTCACGACCGTGACGCCGGTGACGAAGGTGCCGAGCGCACCGCGAAAGCTGTCGGGCGCGGTGGCCGGGTTGAACGATTGAATCGTGCCTGCGTCCATCAAGGAACCTCTTGTCCGAGTGCGGCGGTATAGAGCTGATACCACGCCTGTCGGCTCATGTTGATCTTCAGGGCGTCGGACAGCGTCGCGATCCGGCTCAGGGTATTGGTGCCCATGACGGGCAGGATATGCGCAGGATGCGCCAGCAGCCACGCGACCGCAATGGCTGCCGTATCGGTGCCGTGCGCTTCGGCCATCGCCACCATCATCTCGTGCAGGTCAGGGCCATTGGCCCCGTCCATCAGCCGCCCGCCGCCCAGCGGCGACCAGGCCATGATCGGCGTGCCGTGCTGCTGGTGATGCGCCACGTCGCCGTTCGTCAGCGGGTCGAGGCTGGCCAGCGACAATTCGATCTGGTTGGTCGCCAGCCGCGTGTCCATTGCCGATTGCAGCAGCGCCCAGTCCCAGGGCCGGAAGTTCGACACACCCACGGCACGAACCTTGCCCGCGGTCACGAGCTCGTCCAGCGTGCGCCCCGTCTCATGGTGATCCATCAGCGGATCGGGGCGGTGGATCAGCAGCAGGTCGATCCGGTCCAGCCCCATCAGCGACAAGGACGCATCGACAGAGGCTTCGATATGCGCCCGGCTGGTATCGTAGTATTTCACCGGTGCGCCCGCGTGGCGGCCCGCGTCGATCACGATGTCGCACTTGGTCACGACCTCGATGTCGGATCGCAGGTGCGGAGCCTGTTTCAACGCGGCGCCCATGATCTCTTCCGCACGGTAGCCGCCGTAGATGTCGGCCTGGTCCATCGTCGTGATGCCCTGTTCGAGGCAGGCCTCGATCTTGGCCTGCACATGGGCGGGACTGGTGTCGTCGTCGTCGCCCAGCCGCCACATGCCATAGACGATGCGGCTGAAATCGAGGTTTTCGGTGATCTTGATGCGGTTCATCGGCGGGGTCCTGCGCCAAGCGGCGTCTGCGGTGTGGTGGCGGGCACGAGGCCATAGGCTTCGGGCAGCGCACAGGTCTTCAGGTGCGGCATGACCTTTTGGCCGAAATGCTGCGCTTCTTCGATATGCGGATAACCCGAGAAGATGAAGGCACGGATGCCCATTTTTTGGTAGCTCTCGATCTTGGACAGGATCTGGTCGGTGGACCCCACCAGTGCCGCACCACAGCCTGACCGCGCCCGTCCGATTCCCGTCCACAGCCCTGGTTCCGTATAGCCGAACTGATCCGCCAGTTCCCGCGCGCGGGCCTGATGTGCGACGCCAAGGCTGATGCTGTCATGCGCCCGGTCGCGTATCAGCTTGCCGTATTCGTCGTCCAACTTGCTGGCGATATAGTCGGCGTATTCCTTGGCCTCGGCTTCCGTGTCGCGCACGATCATGTGCACGCGCAGGCCGTAGTCCAGCGTGCGACCATGGGCTGCCGCACGGGCATTCACGTCGCGCATCCGTTGGGCCAGCACGTCCTGCGTTTCAGGCCACATGAGATAGACGTCGCATTGTGCGCCGCACAATTCCAGCGCGTCAGGGGAATAGCCGCCGAAGTACAGCAGCGGTCCGCCTGTCTGGTAGGGCTTGGCCGGATCGGTGGAAACCCCTTTGAAATCATAGATCTCGCCGGTGAAGTTGATCTCGTCCCGGGTCCAGGCCTGGCGCAGGATTTCCACGACCTCGTGACTGCGGCGATAGCGGTAGGCGCTGTCAGACTTTTCGCCCGGGAAATCCGACGAAATGACGTTCAGCGTCAGACGGCCCTTCAGCATGTGGTCCAGCGTCGCGACCGTGCGGGCCAGCATGATCGGCTGCATCTCTCCACAGCGGATGGCGGCGAGGAAGTTGATCCGGTCGGTCAGCGGTGCCATCGCGGCGACATAGGACAGTGTATCCTGCCCGACCTGATAGGACGAGGGCGCGAGAATATTGCGGAACCCCTGACGCTCTGCTTCCAGCCCGATATCGCGGCAATGCGCCCAGCTTGACCGCAGATCGTCGTCCGGCACGCCAAGGAGCTGATAGTCGTCGGAACAGAGCGCCGAAAACCACGACACTTCAGCCGCGTCCAGGTCCGGGCTGGTGATCGGGACGATGGTGTCGGTCATGGCGTTCCTCCTGACACCTTGCGTAGCATGGGTATCGAAGTGTAGCAATGCTGTATCAATCGGGATCGCCCCGTCCGTCAGGACCGCAACGTGCCAGCCTCCGCCACCCTGCCGAAATATATCCAGATCAGCGAACGGCTGATCCGCGACATCGCGGCCGGCCATCTGGCCGACGGCGCGCGCCTGCCGCCAGAGCGCGAGATGGCCTGCAACCTTGGCCTGTCGGTGGGCACCCTGCGCAAGGCGCTGGCCGTGCTGGCGGACAAGGGGCTGCTGGTGCGCGTGCAGGGGTCGGGGAACTACATCCGCCATGTCGCCGGCGTCAGCTCGGTCTATGGCTTTCTGCAGTTGGAACGGCGCGGCGGTGGCGGCCTGCCCACGGCGCAGGTCCTGACGGTGGACCGCCTGCCCAAGCCCCGCGACGCCCCTGTCTTCGGACCCGACACCCACGGCTGGCGCATCCGCCGTCTACGCCGGCTGGACGCCACCCCGGTGGCGGTCGAGGAGATCTGGCTCGACGCCGCCCGCGCGGCCAACCTGACCGCCGACGATCTGTCGGAGTCGCTTTATCTGCATTACCGCGACCGGCTGGGACTAGTGATCGCGGCGGTCGAGGATCGCGTCGGTCAACGCGCCGTCCCGGATTGGGCACCGGCGGATTTTCCGCCACCCGTCGGTGTGCCCTGCGCCCATGTCACGCGCCTTGGCCGTGACGGCGACGGCGCGCGGGTCGAATTCTCGCGCACCTGGTTCGATGCGGACCGGGCGCGCTACATCTCTCGCATGGGAAAAGGCTAGGACAGTGAAGACCTTGAATTACGGGATCATCGGCTGCGGAATGATGGCGCAGGAACACATCCGCAACATCGCGTTGCTGGGGGATGCCGCGGTGGCCGTCGTCCACGATCCGATGCCCGATCTGGCGCAGGCTGCGGCAGCGCTTGGCGGTGGCGCGCGGGTCGCGGACAGCCTTGACGACCTGCTGGCCGATCGCTCCCTCGACGCGCTTGTCATCGTCAGCCCGAACGACTGCCACGTGCCGCAGTTGCGCCAGATCGTGGCGACCCGGCCGCTGCCGATCCTGTGCGAAAAGCCGCTGTTCATCACCCCGTCGGACCGGGCAGAGGTCGAATCGCTGTTCGCCACCTATCCGCACCCCGTCTGGGTCGCGATGGAATACCGCTACATGCCGCCTGTCGCCGCCCTGATCGCGCAGGCCGAGGCCGCGACCGGCGGCATCCGGATGCTGACCATCCGCGAACACCGTTTTCCCTTCCTGCCCAAGATCGGCGACTGGAACCGCTTCAACGCCCGCACCGGCGGCACGCTGGTGGAAAAGTGCTGCCATTTCTTCGACCTA
>NZ_JBMERN010000062.1:0-22130 GCF_049310965.1 Loktanella sp. DJP18
GCATCATCGAGACACATCCGGCAGCAGCGGCTGCCCGAAGTGATGAAGCGTCTTTGGGGCGGCCACTTCTGGAGTCCAAGTTACTTCGTGGTCTCCTGTGGTGGCGCGCCTCTCGACGTGGTCAAATCTTACGTCGAGAGCCAGCAAGACGCAGATACCAAGAAGAGAAAAGCCGCAGCGCAGTCACTCAAAATGAAAAGGAAATCCTATCCCCAGGCTGAAGTCTGGGGTTTGCGGATTTTGGACGGGTGATCAACGAGGAAACGCGTGCGCTTCATATTGAGGTTGCTCTGTTGCGCGGCGTCAAGGAAGAAGATCTTCTTGAAAAGTCTGCCGACATCGGCCGAAAAGCGATTGTAAACACACTCTTGCTTCAGCCGATGTTTCTGAATGGGCCAAAATCTTGCAGGTATTCCTATGGAGCTGCCGATGGCAGCCTCGCCATGCGTGGTTGGATGACGGTCGATTGCCTGCCATCCGCATGCGACATTGTCCTTGCATCTGATGGATACCCAGAACTGCATGGCACGCTTTTTGAAAGTGAAGATCGGCTTGCTGCCATCCTTGCCGTAGACCCGCTTATGTTCCGCGGGGTCAAGGCGACCAAGGGTTGCTACAAAGGGCTCAAAAGCTTTGATGACCGAGCCTACCTTCGCATTCGGATGGAAGGATAGATGCAGGCGCGTATTTTCTGACGTGGTATTCTAAAACGGGAGCAGGCTTGTAGGCTGTTATCTCATATCTTTCCGTCAAGGCGACTGACGCGCCATGTTCGTTTCACCCACATGGAGGTCAACATGAGAAATTTCTCCCGACGCAGTGCAATAAGTCTGGCTGCCACCTTTGCGGTGATGGTTTGTGGAAGCGCATCTGCCGCCAATCGTCTCATCCCCCTGAGTGAGATCTCAAGCTATTTTAACGCTATGAAATCTGCCTCATCGGCTTTCACCCAAGTTAATGAAGACGGCACCTTGTCAAGGGGAAATATCACCATCGCGAGACCAGGACGTCTGCGCTTCGATTACGCAGAGCCCGACGGCTCTCTCGTCCTCGCCAGTGGCGGACAGGTCGCGATATTTGATGGTGCTGTGCGACAGTCGGAACCTCAGGTGTATCCGCTTTCTCACACGCCTCTGAGCATTTTTCTTGAGCGCCATGTCGACCTTGCCGCCCAAGAGATGGTTGTTGCTCATACGTTAGACGGGCCAGCAACAGTCGTGAGAGCTCAAGATCCCGACCATCCAGACTATGGTTCCATCGATCTCATCTTTACCGATAATCCCATCCAGCTTCGAAAGTGGATCATAACAGATGAAGGAGGTACGCTTACGACCCTCATTCTCGCTGACCTGATAAAACAGAGCGGATTATCGAATCTTGCCTTCAATGTGGAAGCGGAACGCTCAAAGCGCACCCAACAACGCTGAATACGCTCATTGCAAACGAAAAAGAGCCCCGAACTCATGTTCGGGGCTCGTCTCATTTTAGCAGCCTAGCGTCGATTAGAAGCGGAAGCCCACGGCGATTTTCGCAAAAGGAACAACCTTGAAGTCATTGCCGGCCTGGCGAATATCGGCAATCTCGCCGTCGAGCTCGGCCGCAGTCAAAGTGCCTGCGCTCTCAGTGGCGGACACGTCGAAGCCCTCGCCGAAAATGCCGCCTGCACCAATCGACAGCGTGCCGCGCTTGCCGATGCGGCCGTCGAAGCCCATGCCGAGATAGGGAGTCAGACCATCATCTTTCTGGTCCATGCGGACGGTGATGTCGGTGGTCTTGCCGTTGACATTGACGTTCGATGCCACAAAACTCGCCGAGTTGTCCGTCACAAATGCGCCGCCGGAGAGAAAAAAGCTGCCTTCCATCGGATAATAGTCGGCCATAACACCTTTGCCGCCAACAGACAAATTGCCAGAGTAGGACTCGCCGTTGCTGGCTTCGTCGTAACTGGCCTCACCATTGGCATAGACCGCGCGCACGCCAAATTTGTTGTTGAAGCGCCAGGTCGGCTCGATCGCAAAACCCAAGGTCGACGCCCCGACATTCACGCCAAACCCGGATCGGTCGTAGACATGATCAAGCGAGCCACCGGGCATGGCGGGGTGATATTCAGGGCTTTGCTGGGCAAAAGCAGCGGTTGAAAGGATCGCAAAAACGGAGGCGGCAAAGATGGTCTTCATGTATTTTCCAGTGTGTGTGAAGGTATAACAAATATTGGTCCTTTTTCTCGGGCTCAAAATTTTTCACGATAATTCAAAATAATGATGCAGCATTGTCACGCTTTGCTTGTGCATCGAGCGGGTGCTTCTCACCCTTGTGAGAACGCGGTGATCATAAGCAGGCTCTGAAATTAATCTCCAGTCAGTCGTCGTTCTAAAAAGAAAAAAATTATAACGGCCCGTCATCTTTCTGCCTCTTTTTTGCCGTGATGCGCCCCATTCAACGCAGAAAACATGCAAAAGTTATAACCGGCTAAGTCGTTGGAAAAATTGCACCTTACGCAACTACTCCAGGGCGACGTCGCGTGATGCTGTTCATGCAAAATAAAAGGGAGTGCGAAAGTAAAATGAGACCACGCCTCATCAACGCGGCAGCCACAGCCGTAGCTGTCGGCTCGTTCGCCACAACCACATTGGCGGGTTCTGGAGTGGAAAACAATTCCATCGCTGAAGCTGTCGCAGTCTCAGTGACGGCCGAACTGTCCCAGAGATTTGACAGCACACAACTTGTACGAATGGATGCTTCGTTTGTCGCCTCTTCCATCGGCGAGTCGTTCATCATTGGATATCTGACATGGTTCGATTCCAATCACGTTCGCATTACAGGACCTGAAATCGAAGTGACGATTTCCGACGAAAAGCAATCGCGTTTTCTCGTTCAGAAACTTGCTTCTGCCCTTGTCTCCCTTTCCCCGCTGTCCTGAAAAAAGAAACGATCAGATAAATGACAATCATGCAAAACGATATGAATGATGCGGCAGCCACAGATGCGGCAGCCACCACGACAACGACAGGCACAACTGCACCGAAGCCCGTCTGGAGCATCGAGCAAATCTCCAATCAGCTTGTGAACGGATATTGGGAGGACACTGGCCGCAGTGCGCGGGCCTAGGACGTTCAATCTGGAGGAACGCTCAAGGTCAATATCACCAACTTGACATCCGCCGGCCAGGCCGCGGCACGCGAAGCACTCAAAACCTGGACCGACGCATCAGGCATCAAGTTCCAGGAAGTCACATCAGGCGCGCAGATCAATTTCGATGACAATCAATCCGGGGCATACTCATCATCAATCGTCTCCGGCGGCAAGATTCTCAGCTCGACGATCAATGTCGCCACGAATTTTGCGACAGGCGACTACGTGAAGCAAACTTACATCCATGAAATTGGGCACGCGCTGGGGCTTGGTCATGCCGGCAATTACAATTTCACCGGAAGTTTCGAGACAGACGCAACCTACGCCAACGACACCTGGCAATATTCGATCATGTCCTATTTCCACCAAGGTCAGAGCCCGACCTCGACAGCTACGCCGATGTATCTCGACACCCCGATGATGGCGGATATGTATGCCATACAGCAAATCTATGGCACGCCGACCACAACCCGTGCTGGAGATACGGTCTACGGCAACGATGCGGCCGACACGTCCAACTTGTCGCTGGAAATCACGAAGGCGCGCGTTATCGTCGACAGCGGCGGCGATGATACGATAGATCTTTCATCGCGCAACTTTGCGCAGAACCTCAACCTCAACGCGGGCACCTTTTCCGATATCAACGGCTACAAAGGCAACCTTGGAATCGCCGTTGGCACGACGATCGAAAACGCCAAAACCGGCAATGGGTCTGATACGATCACCGGCAACGCTGCCGACAATCACATCATCACCAACGGTGGCAACGACAAGATCTACGGTGGCGGCGGAAAAGATATCATCGAAGGTGGCGCGGGCTCGGACCTCATTAATGGCGGCGATGGCGATGACACGGTCATTTTCACTGGCACAGCCTCAACCTACACAATTGCGCAGACCACAGACGGATACCTAGTAAAGGGTGCGGACGGCACCGATACCGTCCTGCATGTGGAGAATTTCCGTTTCAATGACGCAACCTTCACGTCGGCAGACGCCACTGCCGCTTTCAAGGCTCTCGGCACAGTAGGTTCCGTCAACTTGACAGCGCTGCTGGATCAAATCGATATTCTTTCACAACCCGTGCCTGAACCGACGCCGGAACCCACCCCTACGCCGCAACCAGAGCCCACACCTGAACCGCAGCCAGCACCAGCTCCGGCACCAAAAGCTCCTGTTGCGGCAATGGAAGTCGGAACCTCAGCAATCACACTCGAGCAATCTGGGCAGTGGGTTCACATTGCATTTGATGACACGATACCAGACGCTGTCGTCGTTCTGGGGCCGATGTCGAGTAACGGTGGCGACTCAGGCGTGCTTGAGGTCCGGAATGTGACCGACACCGGGTTTGATGTGCGCTTGAGTGAATGGCGCTATCTTGACGGCGTCCATATCGATGAGAGTTTCTCATGGATGGCCGGAACGGCTGGCAGCCATCAAATGGCCGACGGTTCGAAAATCTTCTTTGGTGAGCAGGCCATCGCAGGCGGAAGCCATACGCGCATCAATGTCAGCGGTTTCGATGCGACGCCAATCATACTTGGAACCCTTTCGGGTGGTGATGACGCGACCCTCACACATCGCATGGGCGGTGTCACAACCGACGGCTTCAACGTGCTCATGCAGGCAGAAGAAGGCCTCGCTTCATCTGTCAATGGCGCCAATCGGACCTTCAGTTACGTAGCTATCGAGCCGGCGAAGAACGGCGACATGGCAACAGGATCTTTGTCCCTGACAGATCAGCGACAGACCCTCACAGGCGTCAATGCCGGTGATGCACTCTTCGCTGATATGCAGACGTTCAACGGCGCCGACACGGCAACGGTTCGCTATGCGAACTACGCTGGGGTTCTGCAACTCAGAGTCGCCGAAGAGCAGTCCAAGGATACGGAAATTGCTCATGGCGCCGAACGGGTGAACTGGATCAGCCTGGATCAGGGTCGCCAGGTCTTCGGAGCCCCGGCTGCGGCTGTTGCCCCCGCAACGCCAACGGATGCGGCTACTCCGACAATGCAGGTCGGCACCTTGTCGATCGACCGGCTTGACAGCGATGGCTGGCGGCACGTCACCTTTGATAAGCATATCGAAAATGCGGTCGTTGTCGCCGGGCCGATGTCCACTTTCGGAGGCGACGACGCTGTGGTCGAGATCCGCAACGTCACAGATACTGGCTTTGACGTCCGCATCTCTGAGTGGGATTTTGCAGACGGACTGCATGGCAAGGAGACCTTCTCCTGGATGGCGGGGTCGGCTGGTGCACACACCATGGAAGACGGGACCCGCATCACATTCGGCCAGACCGACATCCATGGAGGCGATGTCGAACGCATTGATATCTCCGGGTATGGTAGTGCACCCGTCTTTCTTGGCACTCTTGAAGGAGAGGGAAATTACACTCTGACCCATCGCTTCAACGGAGCGACCGCTGATGGCATCAATGTGTCGATGCAATCCGAAGAGCTGCGCGGCACCATGTTCGAAACGGAAAACCGGACATTCAACTGGGTCGCAATTGACGGCGGAACAAGTGGAATGGTTGAAGATGGCACCGTAAGTCTCGATCACACAGCAAAGACCGTCACACAACGAGACAAAGGCGAAGCATTCTTTGCGGATATGCAGACCCTCAATGGTGGAGATACCTCAAGCATTCGCTATTTCGTTGACGCCTTTGGAAAAATTGCGATCTCGGTCCGTGAAGAGAAGTCGGCCGATGCGGAAGTTCTGCACGGGAAGGAAACTGTAAAATGGCTGACGTTCGACGAGGGTCTCTACAATCTCAATCCGCAAGCTGCTGCAACTCAAGCAACTGGATCGAGCGATGAATTCTCATTCATCACCATGACCGAGCCCATGGACGAGCACGATGGACATTCTTGCCTTGATCATGCTGAGGGGTATCAAGACCCGGGTCTCAACATTGTTTCTTTGCGTGCGGATGGCAATATCTCAATGTACTTCGAGTTGCTGTCATCCAATTTTGACTCGCACGACGCATTCGCATTCGTGTAAATCTGACAGCCACAAATAAACGAACTTAAAGCCCCGATTTATCGGGGCTTTTTGTGTATGAAGGGCAAGAAGTGCGGGAGACGACATGAAAATGTTCAATGATATTTTTCCCGTCGAAGCGTGGTGCCTAACTCTCGATAAGCATATAGCTCAATCGGGAAAAGCACATGTCTCAGAAACTTACAAAAGCCAGATCCGACCAGGTTATCACGACATTGATGGCGGCGCGTCTCGCTGTGGCCGTCCTTGCCATCGCCACCCAGATCTCTCCCGCTCATGCTGCGGGAACCGACATATTTGACAAATCCTGTTCAATGTTGTGGTCATTGAAGAAGTGGCTGTTCGGGGTCGTTTATGTCCTCGGCGCTATCGGGATGGTGCTCATTGCTGTCTCGGCCTTTCTTGGTAAGTTCAAGTTTGCCCACCTGATCTCTTTGGGTGGCGGACTCTTTATCGTCGCTATGTCCGACGCGCTAATTGGCTGGTTGGTCAGCTCTGGCACTGACAGTCGCGGTGAATGCACAGCAGGTGGTAGCAGCGTCGAAACCTGATTGTGACAGACCTTAACGAAGACGAAGAAAAGGCGCTCGGATCAGTCGTTCCGAGCGCCTTTCTATTCAATCAACAAAGGTTGCAATCAGCGGATGGTGCAGCTCACATCTTCACCGACGACAAACGGTGCCGTGTTGCCTGCCCAAAGCCAGAACGTCGCATTATCATCGGTAAAATATGCCTTTGTGAAGTTGTCGGCCTGTGCAAGGTCATAAGCGCGCGGTCCATTCGAGCATGTCAGTGAAATTCCTGTGAAATCCACTGCGGTAAGATCCCCAGCAAGATACAGTCGCATCTGGCTGTCAAAGCCCTGAGAGTAGATCGTCACGATCTCATACGCATCATTCGACTGGGACAGCCGCGTCCCTGCATCCCGGTCGATCGATGCGCGACTGTATCCGTATTCGGCAGCCCAGCTTCCTCGATCACCAGGCGTAAAGAGAATCGAGGAAAGCGTCGGCTCTTCAATGACGGGTGCCGGGGCCTCATCGAAGACAAGCGCCGCAGATGCCGACGTGAAAATGCCATCAACCTTGTCGCCCAGGGTGGTCACAGCCGTGATTGCCACCACGGCAATCAGACCAACGAGCATGCCGTATTCAACAAGGGCAGCCCCGCGCGTGGTGTGCAGTGTAATATTTTTTCGAAGCAGCATGATGTGATCCTTTGATATATAAACGCTCCATTTAATATAGGATCGTCGCTGCCGCGCAGAAATTTGTGAGCAGGTCAATTAATGCAGGTATTAAAAGCCTGCGGGGCAAAGCGAAATTTTGCTGGCGGCGCGGCGTGACCCATCGCTACCGAACTATTCATCAGATCTATTGGTCCGACGTTTTGAGTCGATGGAAGCGGGTCATATATTTTGTGAGTGATCGCTCACACACTTTTTCCGACCTTTGAAAGACAGACAAAGACCATGACGAAAGCATCTGACGCCCGGCGCGCACTCATCGAAAAAACCGCCCTCCAGCTCTTCGCGACTCGCGGCTATGCAGAAGTCTCCGTGCGCGATATCGCACAAGCCTGCGGCATTGGTGAAAGCGCCCTCTATCGCCACATGTCTTCCAAAGAAGAACTGGCAATACGCGTTTTCCGCGAAGCCTACATTGGCTTCGCAGATGGAATGCTGCTTGCAACACGGCCCACCGAAACCATCGGTAAAAAACTTGGAGCCTTCCTGACGGTAATGCTCAGCGGCTTCGATCAAGACCCTGTCCTGATGCGCTTCTTGCTCATCCGGCAGCATGACACCCTGGCGATGGCAATCACCTACGATGACGTGACACCGCTTACAGTCGTGCGCGATGCCCTGGCGATTGCGTCATTGAACAACGAGCTGGTGGTCGAAGATCTCGACCTCGCCACAGCTCTTGTCATGGGGGCAGCTCTCCAACCCATGACCTTCATGATCTATGGGCGAATCCCCTCACCCGCACTCTCTCATCATTCTGCCATCCTGGACGGTCTGATCCGCCTCCTCGGGCTCAACTGCATACAGGCATAGGAACATCCCATGATACTCGAGACCAAGAAGCTACTCAGCTATTTTCCTCTCATCTTCACCGCGACACTCGGCGCACTGAACGACAACCTCATCAAGGCCGCGATCATCATCTTCGCCGCCATGAGTGCGCCGGCGGACCAGGCCGCCACCGTCGGCTTGCTGGCCGGTGGCCTGCTGATGCTGCCCTTCGTCCTCTTCTCCGGATGGGCCGGAATCATAGCCGATAAGTTCGAGAAAGCCCGGATGATCCGGATCGTGAAATGGAGCGAGCTGGGGCTGTCAGTCCTGGCAACCGGCGCAATGCTTTCTGGCAGCCTACCGGCCATGCTCGGCATCGTCTTTCTGATGGGCACGCAATCCGCCTTCTTCGGCCCACTCAAACTCGGTTGGCTGCCCGAGCGGTTGAGCGAGAAGGATCTCGTTCCAGCGAACAGTTACCTCGACACCGGGACCTTTTTTGCCATTCTCGCAGGCACAGTTGCAGGCGGTCTTCTCGCAGGCGCTGAAAGCCTGATCTGGGTCGGCGCCGCCGCCATCACCCTCGCGGTCCTCGGCGTCGTCGCAGCCCACGTCCTCCCGACAGGCCAAGCTGCCGCCCCTGATCTGAATATTCCGCGCAACCCCCTGGCTGGCAACTGGCAGATCCTGAAGGCTCTTTTCTCAGACCGCGAGAACGGTCGCGCAGCCTTGCTCGACACCTGGTTCTGGGTCGCGGGCTCGGTCTACCTGTCCGCCCTGCCCGCTTACCTGCGCCTGACTCTAGGCGGTGGAGAAGCGATGCTGACCGCCGTCATGGCCATCTTTGCTGTTGGTATCGGCACCGGTGCCTTTGCAGCCAGCGCCATGCTGCGTGGCAAGATCAGTGCACGCCTGGTTCTGCCATCCTCACTCATCATCGCCGTTGCATCCTTCGGTCTGACGTTCGGCTTCGATACCCTTGCGCCGAACAGCGGTATGGCAGGTCTCTTCGCAACCACCGAAGGTCTCTTCGTTGTGGCATGCCTCACCCTGATCGCATTCGGCGGCGGCATGTTTGCTATCCCACTCAAGGCTTTCATCCAATCACGTGCGGGCGCGACTGAGCGCGCACAGGTCATGGCAGGTTTCAACATCCTGAGTTCGATCGGTATCGTGCTGGCCTCCATTGCCATGTCTGTTGCCATCGGCGCGGGCCTGTCACTGTCCGGCCTGTTTCTGTCTATCGCCATCTCTGCGGTCGGCGCAGTAATCGCCAGCGTCGTCTGCTTTCCGCGCGCCGCGATCCAGGGCACTCTCCGCATGATCACGAAAATCATGTTCCGCGTCGAAGTCACCGGACGTGAGCACCTTGATACACAGGGTCCGGTGGTTTTCGTCTCCAACCACGTGAGCTTTGCCGACGGCCCGTTGCTGTTCTCTCTGATTGACCGGGAAGTCTCGATTGCCGTCTACACCGGGTGGGCGAAAGGTGCACTTGCACGCCTTGCCCGGCCGCTCAAAATCGCAGCAATGGACCCTCAACGGCCGATGGCAGCCAAGGGTATGGCGCACGCTGTTCGAGACGGCGGTGCCGTGCTGATTTTCCCGGAGGGACGCATCAGTACGCATGGCGCGCTGATGAAAGTCTACCCGGGCACCGCATGGCTCGTGGACGCAGCGCAGGCACCGGTGGTCTCCATCTCCATCGAGGGCCTGGAGAGCTCCATCTTCAACCGCCCTATCCCTGGGATGGCGCGCCGCCTGTTTCCAAAGGTGCGTGTCCGCGTCTGCGCGCCCCAGAAGCTCGGCGTGCCCGTAGAGCTGAAGGGGCGTGCGCGCCGCGAGGTTGCAACACGGACACTGCAAGACATCCTCGAGCACGGACGGTTCGAGATGCTGAACCAGCAACCATCGATACCGCATGCCTTCCATGCCTCGTGCAGGACACTGGACGCCAAGGCTACGGCATTGTCAGATCCGCTAGGCACCAGCCTGACCCGCGGCAAGATCGCGATCGGTGCCGCCGCATTCTCGGCAGTCCTCCAAAGGCACACCGCGCCTGGTGAGCACATCGGCGTTTTGCTTCCGGGCGTCGCAGCTGCTCCGATCGTTCTGATGGGTCTGTGGCGCGCCGGCCGGGTCGCAGCAATCCTGAACCCTACGCTGGGTGTGGCGCCGATGATGTCTGCGATCGACACCGGAGGAATCAAGCAGATCCTGACAAGTCAGGCCTTCATCGACAAAGCAAACCTTGGTGCCCTCGTCAAAGATCTCGAGGTGCAGGGCATCACCTTCCTGTGGACCGACGCCCTCAAAGCCGAGATTGGCACTGGCGCAAAAATTCGCGCGATCATGGCTGCCAAGCGCCCCACGGATGTCTGTCTGTCTTTCAACGATACTGCCGTCATCCTGTTCACATCCGGCACCGAGGGCGCACCCAAAGGTGTCGTGCTGACGCACGGCAACCTGGTGGCGAACCTGGCCCAGCTGCGGGCACGAACCGATGTCGGCCCGCGTGACAAGATGCTGTCGGCTCTGCCCCTCTTCCACAGCTTCGGGCTGACGGGCGGTGTCCTTCTGCCTATGATGACCGGCGCACACGTGATGATCTACCCGACACCGCTGCACTACCGGATTATACCCGAACTGGCTTACGGCCACAACGCGACACTCCTGCTTGGCACTGATACTTTCCTCAGTGGTTGGGGTCGCCGCGCAAGCGCCTATGATTTCGCCTCCGTGCGCGCCGCCATCGCCGGCGCGGAGCCCGTCAAGCAGGCCACTCGCGCACTTTACTCCGAGAAATTCGGTGTGCGCATCCTGGAAGGCTTCGGCGCCACTGAAGCGGGCCCCGTCGTCGCACTGAACACGCCGATGGAAAACAGGTCCGGAACTGTGGGTCGCGTCCTGTCGCACATCGAGACACGTCTCGACGACGTTGCAGGCGTGGACGGCAAGCGTCTGTGGATCAAGGGACCCAACATCATGGCGGGATACCTTCTGGCCGGAGACAAGGGAAAGATCCATGCGCCCGAGGATGGATGGTATGACACCGGCGATATCGTGACGGTCTCTTCGGAAGGCTACATGAGCATTGTCGGCCGAGCCAAGCGGTTTGCGAAAGTAGGCGGTGAGATGGTGTCGCTCGCAGCAGCAGAAGTTCTTGCATCGACACTCTGGCCAGATGCCCATGTGGCCGCCCTGTCCACACCCGATGCGCGCAAAGGAGAAAAAGTCATCCTGATCACCACGCAGAAGAATGCCGATCGCAAGACACTCTCTGCATTTGCGAAGGAAAAAGGCACTGCGGAAATCACGGTGCCATCTGAAATCATCATCGTTGAGAAAATTCCGCTGCTTGCTTCTGGAAAGACGGACTACCCCGCACTGAGTCGTGCGCTCGCACAACAAAATGAAGCTGTCGCAGCCTGATATCGCCTAAAATTTCGGCGGCGTCCTTGCGGCGTCGCCGATATTCTTTTCATCGATTACAGAACCTTCATGGAATTTTGGACTCAAATTAGGATTTGCTGTTCACGAATGCCCGGTCAGCCACTACGTATTTATCACGCAAACTGAAGAGGAGACGGTTCATGACGAATAATCATCCCCACACACAGGCCCTCGTTGAAAAACACCGTACGCTCGACACTCAAATCGAGGAAGCGCAGCGTTCACCTGCGATCGACACACTTGAAATTGCCGAGATGAAAAGGCGCAAACTTGCGCTGAAAGAAGAGATCGCAGCCCAGCCCCATCACTGACTGCGACCATCTTTTCCGTATTGTCATCGACTGAGGCAAGTGCCGGTCGCAGATGCGAGGTGTAAGCGAAGAAGCGCCGAGCTCTGATCATTGCGCCCAGGTCCGGAGACCGAACGATTTCGCTCTCCGGGCCACATTTTTTTTTCCGATCGAGGCTCATCGTATCCACTTCCTCTTCACAACCACACGGTCTGGAGAGGACACATACCATGGACCCCATCATCATTCTCAGTGCCATCGGCGTCGTTACCGCCATCGGCCTCTCGTCGGCAATCAAATTCGTGCCGCAATCACAGAACTACGTCATCGAGCGTTTCGGCCGCTACCGCACAACCCTGAAGCCGGGCCCGCACCTGATCATCCCGGGTGTCGACACCGTCGCCCACAAGATTCTGGTTCTGGAGACACAGCTACCGGCCTACCCGATCGATTGTATCACCAAGGACAATGCGCCGATCCAAATTTCCGTCGCGACCTTCTATCGTCGTGTCGACGCTGAACTCTCGGTCTACCGCATCGCCGACATCGAAGCTGGCATTCAGACTTCGGTCACCGGCATCGTGCGGTCGCTGATCGGTGGAAGCGACCTCGATGCCGTCCAGGCCAACCGCGAGTCTCTTAATGTCAAACTCGAGGAATCCCTTGATAAGAATGCAAAAGAGTGGGGTATCGACATTACCAGAAGCGAGATCATCGATGTGAATTTTGATGATGAAACCCGGCGCGCACTGCAACAGCAGATGACCGCCGAACGCAAGCGTCGCGCCGTCGTCACGCAGGCCGAAGGTGAACAGCGCGCCGCAGAGCTGCGGGCCGATGCGGCATACTACACGTCGCAAAAGGCAGCCGATGCCCGCCGTATCGGCGCCGATGCCGAAGCCTATGCGACCCAGGTCATTGCAGATGCGATCAAGGAAAATGGCGACGAGCCGATCCGACTTGACTTGCTGAAGCGCCAGATCGAAGCCGTGCAGGCCATGGGCTCCTCGCCGTCGTCGAAGACCATCATGCTGCCATCCGATATGACAGGCTCCCTGTCAGGCCTCGCAGCCATGGCGGGCGATATGTTCAAGGGTATCTCCGCCAAATCGACCGTCACGACGCCTTTCGCTGAGGTCAAAGTCTCGGAGGCTGAATGATGCTGGAAGGTCTGCTGAACTTCGGCTGGGATGCCTTTTTTCTGCTTGCCGTCATGGCTCTGATCGGAGAATTCCTGACAGGGACCATGATCTTGCTGTCCCTGTCGATCAGCCTGTTGGTCCTCTCGGCTCTGGCATGGGTGGCAGCACCCGCGATTGGCGTAATGGTTATTCTCGGCGCGGTTCTCTGGGTCGTTCTTAGCCTGTCCCTGCGCCGCATCTTTGGGAGTTGGGGCGCTGATACCGCCGCCTCCGACCCGAACGACTATGATCGTAAGTCTGGCTCGGGCGAGTAACACTCAGAAAGGCTGTCGACAAAGCAAGAACGCCGGCAGGATGAAATTCTGCCGGCGTCATGCGTTTGGGTGGATGGCTCTCCAGTCAGGTCATCACGCCCCGACACAGGTGGCTGCGACAGTCCTGAAGACCTGCAAATTTCACATAGCAGCCTTGATTTTGAACTATGCTGCGGCGCAGCAATATCCAGTGAAGAAACCAATGGAGCTTCACATGGACTACACTTACCCGACACCCGAACAGATCGACGCAAGCATCCGCGCGGCACACCGCATGCGTTCTGAAATGATTGCCTCGCTCATCCGATCACTCTTCCGACGTAAGACTGAAAAAGTTTCGCAGCCAGCGGAGCAGCTTGCATGAACTCAGGTTGGCAAACCCAGGCCATCTTGAACGCCGGTGCAGGCTGTCGTCCTGCACCTTAAAACAAAACTAGATATTTTTCCGGCATCGCTCGGTTTTTTACTTCTTCGGAGTAGACTTAAGCCAATCTTCTCTTTGATCCAATAAACCCTGCCCCACTTGGGTAGAATCCCTGTCAGAGAGATAGACATGCTGAAATTCCTTATTACTTGCGCGATGACCGCTACGCGGCTTACATCCCGCGCCATTGTGAAATCGGCCATGATAGTCGTGCTCTGCTTTGCTACATTGGTTGGAGCAGTCGCCAACGCCGCACCCAATGGCACACAAGTCAATGTTGTCTGGTCGGGATCAAAGTCAGCGACAGGATCTTTCACTTTTGTCAGCGTCGATGGCAGTGGCTACGCCAACGTCACAGCTTGGGAAATCACAGTAGACGGTGATACGTTCAATCAGACGAATACCTTTGTCTGGTCAGGACCTCAAGTGCGCCTGGCAAGCAACTGGCAGACCTCTCAATCACCTGTAGTCCAGGTTTCGTTGGGATTTGAAGGCCAGACATACATGAATTTCTACTATTTCAATAATACCACCGCTGATCTGAATGGTTGGTTAGCAAGCCTGTCATCGTCAGCTCTCGCGGCTCCGCTGACGGACGTCACACTGAGCTCTGTCGTTTTCTCAACAGGAACGTTGTCACCTTCCTTCGCATCGGCGACGGAAAATTACACCCTGACAGTTCCCTACGGCACCACAAATATTTCCTTTACGCCTACAACAACATCGCCAGACACTTCCCTCTCTCTGCGTCCGAACGCAGGAGCGGCTGTCTACTATGCTGCATCCGGATCGCCAACCTCTCTGACGCAATCCGACTTTCCGATCGCCGTCGATGTTGATGCGACATCTGGCTTTTCGTCGAAGACCTATGTGATTTCACTTGTTGAGGCACCCCAGCCGCTGTCCACCAACACTAATCTGTCATCCTTATCCTTCACGGCCGCTGGCCAGAACATCGATGTCGATCCCCTTGGAAATGAGGTCTTCCAAGTCGCAACCGATGTGACGTCGGCATCAATTACCGGGACGACGGCAGACACGAATGCTGTCTTCAGGGTCGGCGGCGTTGTCGTCGGAAGCTGTTGTGGAAAGAATATCGCCCTTGGCTACGGGAACAACGAGGTTTCAGTCTCAGTGACGGCCGAAGACGGCGTCACCGTCGCGAACCATACCTTCACGATCAATCGTCCAAAGTCCGCAGACGCAACATTGACGACACTGTCGCCCTCCGAAGGTGAACTGTCCGAGGCCTTCGACGCAAGCGTCTACAACTACAGCATTCAAGTCCCCAATGACGTTGAGAGTATCAGCCTGACGACCAACCTTGCTCAAAACGCGACAGCGACTTTGCAGGGTGAGAGCCTGGTTTCAGGCTTGCCTTCAGACGCCATCACCTTGCCCGTGGGGTCGACAACTGCGAGTATTGTCGTCACAGCTCAAGATGGTGTGACAGCGCACACCTACAACGTCATTATCATCAGGGCTCCGTCGTCCAACGCTGACCTGACAGGCCTCGAGACCGCTTTTGACAATCTCACGCCGGGCTTCTCTTCAGGTATCCAATCCTACGCTATCACTGTCGACAGCGACACGGGCAGCATCGCACTGATGGTCTCTTCCGCACCTTCCTCCACGATCCTTGTCAATGACCAAGCGGTCACCTCCGGAGATATTTCACCCGCAATCACATTGGATTATGGTCAAAACACGATCACTGTGAAGGTTGTCGCAGAAGATCTTATGACCGAGAAAACATATACGGTCACTGTCGATCGCCAGAAGTCGTCAGATGCCAGTCTGGCGGAACTTGCGACAAGTCATGGAACGCTCACGCCGGTTTTCGATCCTGCGGTGAAAGCCTATGACGTCACAGTGCCGAACGGCGTCACAGAGGTCACTCTGTCCGCCACCCAAGGCGACGACAGCGCCACCTTTAAAATCAACGGCATCGAAAGTGCCCAAGGCGTGCCCAGTAATACGATTTTCTTGCCCGTCGGTGTCACCACTTCTGTCGTGACCGTCACAGCACATGACGGTCAGACAATCGCCTCTTATTCTGTGACATTCCATCGGGCAGCATCGAGCAACACCCTTCTCTCCAATCTGAGCCTGTCATCCGGCACCCTGACATTCGATCCTTCGACCTACGCCTACATCGTGAATGTCGCCAATGACGTGGAGGATATCAGCCTCACGGCTATCGCAGGTGAGGCCACTACGGGCATCAAGATCAACGGCACCCCCGCTTCATCGGGTGTGGCGACCACTCCAACCGCTATCTCCGTCGGCGACACTGCCTTCACGATCGCAACCACCGCACAAGATGCACATGCTACTGCGACATATACCCTGACAGTGCGGCGGGCCGCTTCCAGCAATGCCTTCTTGTCCAACCTGAGTGTTTCCGGAGGCACGCTGGCGTTCGAGCCGAATACGATGGATTACATCGTCACAGTGACGAACGATGTTTCCGAGATCGCCATTACGGCAACAACTCTCAAAACTTCAAGCGCACTGACCATCGACGGCATTGCAGTCAGCTCCGGAGTTGCATCGGACATGATCTCACTGGCCGTCGGCGACACCTTGGCAGAAATCAAGGTCACAGCCCAAGACGGGGGGACAAGCACTGTCTACAAGGTCACGTTCCGTCGCGCGGCTTCGAGTAACGTCGCCATCGAAGCGATCGTCTTCTCGCCGCAGGCAGGTGATTTGACGCCCGCATTCTCGCCAGAGCATATGGACTATACGATGACAGTCGCCAACGACATGAGCTCCTTCAGCTTCTCGCCGGCAGTATCAGATCCATCGTCGACAATCATCATCACCGTGAATGGCGATCTGGTCGCGTCTTCGCCCGCGCCGCGCTCCGCATCGAAGGCGAAGGCATCGCGCGCAAAAGCAGCGCGAAATGAGATCACAATCCCGCTCAACGTGGGGCGCAATGAAATCGTCATGAGGGTCTTGGCGCAGGATGGCAGTAGTCAGCGCAGCTACCGGATCGTCGTGACACGCGAAGCATCGGCAGATGCGACACTTACAGCGCTGAAGCTGTCGGTGGGCACAATCAGCCCTGTGTTCAGCCCGAATACCAAATCCTACACCGCCAACGTGGATCATGACGCCGACAGCATCATCGTGAAGGCGTCGGCAACCGGCGACGCAGCCACGATCGATATCAATGGCACAGCGATTGCATCAGGGAGTGCGTCAAACCCGATCACCCTCGATGTCGGCACCACGACTGTGGCAATCACGGTTACCGCCGAAGATGGCGTGACCACCGCGCGCTACATGCTGAACGTGACGCGCGCCAGCTCTGCCGCCTACGAGTTCGAACAGCACAAGGACGAGGTTCGCAACATCGTGCGCGATCAGGCCATCATTGGCACCCGCGCCCGCCTGACGGCGACAGAAGCGTTCAGCCGCCAGGCGCGCGACCGTGCGATCGCACATAGTCGTAATCAGATTGGCGATCTTGTGACCCGCAGTGCTCGGCCGTTGACGTGGAATGGCATCATCAAGGCGAACGACACCGGTGCGACAGCAACTGGAGATCTGAGTGCTGTCACACTTGTTGGCGCGTGGGACCGGTTCTTCTCGACCGCAGTCGATTTCACACGGGACGAAGATGGTTCTGTCACAGGAACGATCTCCGCACGCCTTGCACACGAACAGCAACTCGACCCGGCAACGCTGTTCGGCTTCTTCGTTGGCGCAGACTACAGCAAGGGGGATATCGCGGGAACGTTCACAGGCGAAAGCGAAAGCTACGATCTGTCCATCGGCACCTACGGCGTTAAAAGGGTCGTAGACTCCATCTGGATCGACGCCTTCGTCTCTTACGGACTGGGGCGGAATGTCATGAGGCTCGACAATGGGGCACTGGCACTGGACGGCAAGTATGCTGCGCAAACATTCCTGATCGGCACCGCTGTCACAGGCGCGATTGAGAAGGAAGCCTTCGAGCTGCGCCCGGAGCTTGCCATCTCGCATGGCTCCACCTGGATCGGCGATGTGCCTTTTACTGCAACAGCGTTCAATCAGTCGGATGACGTGTCTCTCGACGCAGGCGTGGTGAAAATCACGCGCCTCCAAATGACGCCGGCAATCCATGTTCCCGTCGCACTCGGCAACACAGGAGCTGACGCCGAGTTCGTCACATCACCTCGTATTATCTGTGAATGGTCGCAAGGCGCTACCTCTCAGAGGTCTTGCGGCTTGGGTCTGGAATTTGGTTTTAACGCCAGTTCGCTCGACGGCCTGACCGATATCACAGGATCTGCACGTGTCGAAAGGGTTGGAAAAACCGAGCGTGGCTCACTCGCGCTCGACTTGACCCACCGCTTCTGAGCGGCGGAAAGGAGATAGGAGGCGGCCGATCTCGGATCGGCCGCCTTTTTCTTGTCAGGATTGCTGCCAGGCATGCAAACAGAAGCAATCCTGACAGGAGCGAAATTATGCGCTGATCCGTTCATGATTTTCAGTGCAGATCGACTGAAAACCGGTATCCGAAACCGCGGACACACTGAACTCTTTTGCATGTTGCATCGACGGTTCGAATCTTCAGCCGGAGCCGCTTGATGTGACAGTCGATTGTTCGCTCGTCCACATAGGTGTCGTCAGGACAAAGAATTTCCATCAACTGGCTTCGGGAAAAGACCACGCCGGGACGATTGGCCAGCGCAACCAGAATGAGATACTCAGAGCGCGTCAAAGCTGCTGATTTTCCGCTGACCTCAATGGAATGAGAGTTCGGGTTGATCGTCACGGACCCCCGGTAGATTAGCTTTTCCAACTCCGGAAGCGTATCATCCGAAGCAATGCTTTGACGCCGCAGCAAGGACCGGATGCGCTCTGCAAGAAGTCTCTGATGGAACGGCTTCTTGATATAGTCGTCAGCACCCATGCGCAAACCAAGAATTTCGTCGACGACATCTTCTTTGTCAGAGAGGAAGATAACTGGAAGCTGCGATTTCTGGCGCAGCTTCGTGATCATCTCGAGACCACCCATGCGCGGCATCATCACATTAATGACTGCAATGTCGGGTTCCCTTTTACTGAACGCATCGAGGGCAACTTGTGCGCTAATATAGGTATCGACGTCAAAACCTTCATCGCGAAGCGTGGCAGACACTGCCGTGAGAACATTTCGATCGTCATCTACGAGCGCAATCCGGGACATGGTGTTCTACCTTTTTTGGTCTGAGCATGAAGGGCGTTCTGCGCCGTTTCCGTACCCTCCATCTACAGCCAATGGTTGCGTTCGGCACCTCAGGGATTCCCGCAAAACCGAAATCTTTTACGAAATTGCCCTTATGAAAAAAATCGTGAAATCGAGGATCTTCCGCGCCGTCACACATGTGGCGAAATCGGCGACCCAGAACTTGCAATGCGACAAAATGGCAACGAGGATGCGCAGGCTGACAAACCCTGCTACACGAACGTCAAAAAGCGCCTATATCCCCTTCACAACTTGAACCCGAGCCCAGGAGGACGACGCATGACCGGTATCTGTTTTGACATTCTCCAAGGACATCTCGGGAACTGATCAGCCCAAGGCCGATCAACCTTCAAAGCCCCCCTGATGTTCTGTCTGCGGTCGCCTTATGGCGATCCGCCCCTTTTCGTCGACAGAAAGACAGCACATGGGCCATCCCCACATCGAAGCTGCATGCCATGACGGCAGCGCTTCAATCTTCACATTCTACAGCCGCGACACCTGGATCGAGGGTCGCGCTGAAGATCGACTGAAACTAACCGGGTCCTGGGCTGGCATGCAGGCCATCGCAGCTTTCCCGGATCTCCACCCCGGCAGGCACGGGCCCGTTGGTGCCGCATTTCTTGCGGACCGGATTTATCCGCAGCTCGTGGGCCCCGACATCGGCTGCGGAATGGCGCTCTACAAACTGGAGTTGCCGCGCCGCAAGCTCAAGATCGACCGTGCCGCAGGTCGCCTCACCATCCTGGAAGACGGCGCGTCCGAAGAAGATGCACGGCGCCCAGTGACAGCGGCTGGCCTTGGGTCCGATGTCTTGACCTGGGGCCTCGGCACGATCGGAGGAGGAAACCACTTCTGCGAGGTGCAGGCTGTTGGTGAGATCATCGACGCGCAGCGTGCGGCTGCGCTCAACCTCGACAAGGACGACATCTGTCTCCTGATCCACACGGGATCGCGAAATCAAGGCGCCACCATCTTCAACGGTATCGAAGCACGGTGGAAGGATGGCTTCGCAACAGGCAGTTCAGAGGCTGAAGCCTATCTTGGCCTTCACGACCAGGCCGTGATCTGGGCAAGACTCAACAGGCAGCTTGTCGCAGACGCCGCAGCGCATGCACTGCGGACACAAGCGCATCTTGTGTGTGATTCCGTCCACAACCTGGTGGCACCTCACAGCGGTGCCTGGCTGCACCGCAAGGGTGCGGCAGCGCCAGACAAGGGTCTCGCACCCCTTGCTGGGTCACGCGAAAGCCGCAGCTATCTGATGGCTGCGGACAGCATGCCTGACGCGACCCTCGGGTCGCTCTCGCACGGCGCCGGTCGCCGTTACGACCGCGGCTCCATGCATGGCCGTGCATCGGCGCAAAAATTGGTTCATCCAGGTCGTGGGCCTCGACCCTGTGGGTGCGGCCGTCGAGATCGACCCTTCCGAAGTGCAGATGCAAGCGATCCGGGCCGGCGGCCCGGGCGGGCAACATGTCAACAAGACCTCGAGTGCGATCCGGGCACAGTGGACTGATCCGAAGGGAAAGACCTACAGCGTGAAAGTGCGAGACCACCGCTCGCAACATCAGAACAGGCGGGCTGCCTTGCTGCGCCTTCAGCTTCTCGCTGCATCTGACGCACAAGATGAGGCAGCGGATCATAAGGGTGACGCACGCGCTCATCACCATCACCTGGAACGCGGCAATCCCAAGCACACCTTTGAGGGACCGCAATTTCGGCCGGTATGATCACGGGACCTGGCCGATGGCTCTTACAGCCGTCGGCCAGCGTTAAATATGCGCCGAACTGGACCTCATCATAAAGATCCGACCATCCAGATCTATTCAGTCCGACCTTATCAACATGACCAAAAAGGGGCTGACAGATGAAACCTGGACATGATACTTTCGACGCTAATTTGGACCTCTTCGACCTCCTTGATCGGAAAGACCAAAAGGAGTTGGTTCGCGTTGCCATGAAATTCGATGTCGTTCTTGCAAGTGAAGGCGGTGTGATCGTCGAAGACAATTCGGGATCTGCCGTCAAATCCGTCTGCTTTTCCTGCACGGGCTGCGGCGCATGCTGTGATACGCCGCCCTCAATGCGCGTCGAAGAGATGTTGCAGCAATCGCAACATTTCCTGATCGCCGCACAGCTGAGGTCATCCAGTCATGTCGACCTGCGACGTGCATCGGATCGCAAGGTGATCGTCGAGACGTTTTCCGACCTGCCTGTCGCAGACAACTCAGTCATGCAGAAAGCACTCGGCGCCCGCGGGAATGCGCAAAACGCAATGGGTGGCGTGCCTGTAGCAAAAACCATTACAAATGCCAGCGGCGCATCCATCCACTTCGGTTTGATTGACGTGGATCAGGACAGTGGAGCTTGCCCCCAGCGTCAGTCCGACGGGAAATGCGGGATCTACGAGGACCGGCCCATGAAGTGCCGGGTCGTGCCCTTCGATGAGACAATGCCAGAATCCTGTGCTGGCGAGGGTATCGTCAATGCCATTGCCCGCATGTGGAATATGGGTGGAACCTGCCGGGTCGATCCTCTGGCACCAGTAATCTGGAAGGATGGCAAGTTTGTCTCCGAAAGCGACCGCAAAGTTCACAAGATCTTTGCCTTCGGTGAGACGCCAGCGCACGGCGATCTGACTAAAGCCATTGTCGAGGAATACCTCGACTATAAGGCGATGGAGAACAACCTGCCCCGCGAAACGATCGAGGAAGCGATCGAGTATATGACCGTGAAGCGTGAACGCCCGGTATTCAACCTCGTGCCAGCGCTTGCTCGCATGATCGAGGGAGGTGTGCTCAGCTCAGCAGATGCTGTAGAGGTTCTGCAAGATCAGATAAAAATTATCGAAGCCCGCTTGCCTGGCATTCATCCGGGTGCGCCGATGAATGGGATAGTTGGAACCCCGATGGCCGAGATCCTTACGGATTGGAAGTCACTCTATCAGACCATCAGCGCTGCCTGGACATAAGTCGTCGCACTACGATCCTCTGACTGCGACCTCGTTGTCGACCCAAACTGTCGATTGGGCGCGCATGAGACAACTTTCCGAGGCATGGAATGCTAACCCGTCGATAATCTAAAATCAGGCCACCACTACAAAAGAGCTGGGGTGGGTGCGT
>NZ_JBMERN010000063.1:0-22032 GCF_049310965.1 Loktanella sp. DJP18
CGCGCTCAAACGCCGGTGTCAGGATTTTCGCGCGCTTCGTCCTGGAAGTAGCTCAGTGCCTCATCGATATTTCCCTCAATAACGGCATCGAGGCAGGCAAGGTATGCCATCTTCCCGTGGTTGCTCCTCCGATTGAAGAGCTGGTGCGGCACGGCCGCATGGAAGACGTCACTGACGGCAACCTCTTCGGGCGTCTGGAGGGGGTAAGACGGGAGCTCTCTCAGGGAGGAATATGCGAACCGAAGGTGAGCCAGGAGTAAGAGCTCCCTGCGTGAGATACCGAGTTTGCCGCGATCCTTGAAGACCGGGTAAGTCAGGTCGCCATAGGGCGTGCGGCCGACAGGGGGTTCATCGCCAGGTGACAGGGTTGCCGCCCTTATGGGTTCAAGCTCACCCACCCGGTGTCCGCTGTCGGTCATTGTCTCATTGGTGATCCCGCTGAGATCCAGATGTGCTGTGTAAGTGCTGCCGTCATTCTCCTTCACGTATGTGGTCTGGGGCACGGACTTGTTCCTTGTCAGGCTCTGAAGGGTTCGAGGCAATGTCGGCGGCCGGGGTGCCTTGACTGGATCTAAAGTCTGCCACATCCGCATGATGTGCTCGCAGGTCCGATCTCAGTGAGCCGCTGCGGAGGCGGTTGCGTTGCAAGCTATGCAGGTGTGATGCACGACTGCAAGTCGCGCGCCGCTCCCGACATCTTGTTTCGCACCGAGGACATTCGTGCCCTGTCTTCTGATTTGCCATCCACACCCGTGGCGACCAAATCCTCGAGAGTATCAAGAGGCAATTCTAATGTTGAACCTATTCGCATCTATGAGGGCATTGAGGTCTTTTTGCCTTGCCGTGATGCTTGCCTTTGTCTTCGTGTTGCCGGCAGCCGCGAATATCGTATCGGTGTCTTTCAATGACGGCATCGTTGGCACGCTTGGCCAGAATACGAGTAAAGTCGATGCCATCACCACATTTTCCACTCTGGGAATTGCACAAGTCTATTTTACGCAGGTTTCAACCAGCGGTCAGTTTGGTGGCACGCAAGGCAACGACCTGAATGGTACGCTGCGCATGATCCTCAATAACGGATCGGTCATCGATGTTGTTGGGGCGATCAACTGGCGGATTACGACGAGCGGCACTGTGCAATATTTTGGCTTCATTCCCGCACCAGGGAATGCGCCGCAATCCATACCATGGTCCGGTGGCAACTATATCCTCGATGGAACGCGCAACTATGCCGTCAGAAAGAATGGCTCCACGCTGTCTTACGTCAATGGCACGAGTGTCAGCGGCAACGCAGCTTTGTCCGGGCTTGTCAGCGGATTGAACCTCTACCTCCAGGAGCAGGGGTCTGGAACACCTGTCATCACCGGTCCATCTGGCGGAGTGGGGGCTGTGACGGCAACCATCACGCTTGACGAAGGGCTGAAGCCGGTGGCGACCTATACCTCGAACCTCACATCGACATGGTCGATTTCCGGGGTGGACGCGGCACGTTTCGTGATCAATCCGCAGACAGGTGCGCTCACGTTTGCAACCGCCCCCGTCTATGATGCACCATCAGATGCAAACACCGACAACATCTATCAGGTCACGATTACCGCCACCGGTGCTTCTGGCGCCTCTTCATTCCAGAACTTGAATGTCGTCATAAGAAAAGTCGTCGTCCCGGCTTCAGTCATCACGGCAACAAAAAGCGTCATACCCGTCAGCGTGCCGGGGGTCGTGTTCGATTGCGCCACACAGGCGACTTTGCCAGATGCATCGGTCGCAACGCCTGGTGTTTGCGTCGAGTATCGGATCGACGTGAGCAGCATAGCCAATGGTTCTGCTCCCGCCCAGAATGTGGTGATCAGGGACGTTTTGCCGGCATCCATGCTGCTGGTATCCGTCAGGGATCAACTGGGGTTCGACGAGGTTGTCGTATCGAGCGAAAATACCGTCACTGCAAAAAAAGCTTCTTTCGCAGCAGGATCGCGTGCGTTTTTTCGCGTTCGTGCGCTCATCAGATAAGACCGCAAACCAGTATGTGGTGATGATCTGGGTTTTTCCTGTCGAGGTTCATCTGCCGCGCGTCGCCGACACCAGTCTACATGACCCCTGACGGGGACATGGACAGAAATTCGAGATTGAGACCGGACCGCGCGGTCTTCGGCTTAAAGGGAAGATTCAGAGTCAGAAAGGGCCAGCCTCCCATGGGGAGACTGGCCCTTTCATCAAGACGAACAGGGAGGCGAGGCCACCCGCGTCGACAGCTGGCCGGCGTCATTGCAGCAGTTACGCAATGTGCGGGCATCAGGTCGCCGGTGTTGTGCGCCCCTCCCATAAGGCCTGTCGTCTTATCGCGTGACGGGCTCTTGCCCATGTCTCTGTTTGCCTTTTTCAGGCGGGCATGTAGTTGTGCTTGCCCATGGTATTCTCACCCATACTTTCCAGCTGTGCTTCCAGCACGAGCAGCTGTGTGCGCGTCTCTGCGATCTTGCGTTGCAGGTTGAAGCGCACGAGCGGGCTCGTGTCAGGTGTGAAGATGAGAGCGTTGTGGCGATCAAGCTCCTCCATGTAGCCATGCGACAGGCGCCCCATGATCTTGCCGCTCACGTCTGGCGTCTTGGCGTCTTCTTCGGAGGTCGTGGCGGGCACGAGCTTGATGATCCAGGGCTTCTTTCCATCACCGAGGTCGCGCGACAGAATGGCGACCAGGCGCATCGGGGTGTCGGTGCTCTTCCAGTCACTGACATCGAAGTCGCAGGCAAGTTGCGACGTTCCGGCAGACAGGGCCATCGCATCGGCGCGGTCCATGCGGAGTAGGTCGTAGAAGGATTTGTCGTTTCCATCACTGTCCACGAGGGACAGAGCGACGAGGCCGCCTTGTTGGCGCAGGATGAGGCTTCCAGTCGACATGGAGGTATTCCCTTTCAGGTTGCGGTGTTGAGGAATGGAACATGGGTCCATTTTCCCAAGTGGTTGCTTCCATCCTGATTATTGCAGGATGGCCGGATTGAAGTATTCGACCCAAGGCGTGCCGGAGACGCGCAGCATGGCGTGGTTCGAGAGGTTTTTCAGGGGCTCTGTGTCCATGAAGAGGGTCGCGTTGAACGCGCAAACTTCGCCTGCCGGCCGCAATCCGCCCAGGCAGGTGATATCGGCCTGATGTGCCGTTTTGATGCCGCCTTCGTTGATTTTTGCCTCATAGCAGTCGATCGGTTGCATCGTCAGCCGGGCGAAGGCTTCGATGATGCTCATGGGCACTTCGGCGGGGATATCTATCCAGTCGTCACCGGTGTCGGCGCCGAGATCCCGCAACACCCGGTGGGGGGGGGGGGGGCGCCGAACGTCTGGATCGTCGCCGCCACGCAAGGAAACATTGGATGACCCGACATGATCATGGCCATACGAAGTGCAAAGGCTGGCGCATCATTACGCTTGCCAGGAAAGACGCCCCAGGCATCCATAAAAAGGAAGGATGCAAAGAACGGCTTGGTGCGCATCTGGTCCGGTAGGGTGCCGCGGTCGATGATCTGTGATCTGGACATCGCACCTCCAATAGTTATCAGGACCGAACTTCGTCTATGAGGCTTTTTCCGGATCGAATCTCCGCTCAGTGCGCCCAATTCGGAGTGCACTGTAGGAGCGACATCATTCTTGCACTGCACACTGGCGATTTGATCTGCCGCAAGAAGCCTTGAGGCCTGGCGGCGTCGCATGACGCTGTCCACGCGGTGATTGGTCGCCTCGCTTATCACTATGGCGTCGAAGATATCCGAAATCTAACTTTCAGCTTTAAACTTTGTTAGACAAGGTTCTGATCTGATGGATACGACTGGATATCGTGCTGCCGCCCGCCTCCGTATGACCGACGGTCCACCAGAGCCACGACTGATCAGGAAAACTTGCTTTATGAGAAAACGAAAAAAGCCCTGCCGGATCGCTCCGGCAGGGCCCCCTCATGCTTTGTGGTGGTTACCCGATCGAAACGGCAGAGGCAGGGTCAGACCCGCACGACACCGCTCTGGACGCTGTAGTCCACCTGGACGCAGGCATAGCCGTTGAAGTGATCCTGGAAGCGCGTGCTGATCTCGTCGACCTCCTTGAAGAGATCTGCTGCGAACCACGCTGGAGCTCTCGAGCCGTCGCCGCGGCAGTCGACCGTGAAGTGATCCTCACGTCCGGTCACGAAGTTGAAGCCCGTGCTACGCCGCGTGACCTCGAGATGTTGACTGCCGTGGCCACTCTTGAGGCTGAAGACCCGCTTCGGATAGCTCAGGGAGAGCACCTTGACCTTCTCCATCAAGATGCGCTCAACCTCCGTGAGTAAGGCATCCATGGCGTCGTCGACGCCTTCCGCCAGTGTTTTGAGATGGGTCATGGCGATGTCCTTTGGGCTGCGGCGCTGTGTGAGGTGTCGTAGAACGCGGACCGGCTCAATCGGCGTCCGCAGGAAGGCGCAAGTTGTCCGGCAACGCGTCCAGCGCTCCCGTCAGGATGGCGTCGTGGATCGCGGAAAGCTGGATCTTGCCGTGGTTGCTGTCGCCGTAGAGCACGGGTGGTGCGGCTTCAAAGAGAAGTTTGAGGAAGGCATTTTCCGCAGCCACCTTGGTGGTGTCCGCCGGGATGGCGCTCAGGCCCAGGTTGCGCGCGAGGAGCGAGGCGAGAAAAGCGCAGGCCGCACGCGACAGATCAACGTAGGTCGTGTCCGGCTTGAGCAGGTAGGCGAGATCGCCATCCGGCGAGCGTCCGACAGGCGAGGGGTCGCCTGGCGAGAGGGTGCAGTCGCCGATCGGCTCCAGATCACCCACGCGCTCGCCGCAGTCTGTCATCATGTCATCGTCGACACCCCAGGTGTCGATTTCAGCCCGGTAGGATGAGCAGTTGTCGTCTGAGATATAGCCCATGCGTTGTCGTCCTTGTCAGTTAAGTGGGGAAGCACGGGTTATTGCTCCCTGCGCTGGGTGCCGGTGCATTGTCGTTCGTGTCATTGAAAAACGTCTGTAACGTGCGTGGCGGCGCGCCGTCAGCAGGCGACGCCTGTCAGCCGGGCCATGGCGTCGCCATTGCGCTTGAGATCGATCGCCCAGATCAGAATGATCGGAATCCAGAAGGCGGCCCATGCGAGTTCAATGCCGATGCCGATGTGATCCGGTAAGGCGTCAGGGATCAGCCAATCGAAAGCTGAGTAGACGAGGAAGCCGATCATGGCGGGGCGCGCGCGGCGTGACAGTTCGCCAAGGATGCGCATGCGCCTCCGGATTTTGACACCACGCCTGACCAGCAGGTCAGTGATTTTTCCCATACCCCAAATCATCAGACAGGAGACGATGGCATTCATCATGGGGCAGTCCTTTCGGGGTGCGGTCAGACGTCGAGCGGTTCCATGCGCAAAACGCGGATCACTTCTGGAGCTATGCGGCGGGTGCAGGCGTGAGACAATCCGTCATGGCTCAGTGATGCGCCCAGAGTATCGATATCAAGGTCGACGCTCAAGACTGCGAGTTCTGTGATACCCTGATCTTCGAAGGCGTCGCCTAGCCACCCGCCAATGGCGTCATCAAGCATGTCCGGATCGTCGAAGATGTAGACTGCGGCTATCGTCTCGCCCATCAGATTGGAGCGTGGACCGATACGGGGTTTAAGTCCGCTCTTCAGAATTTCTGAAAGAGCTTCAGCGGGTGTTGCATGGTAGAAGAGTGCCAAGGACTGCCTCCGTGTTCGAGATAGCATCATGGTGGAAAAATCCGCCGGTGTCATCACCGCCATCGGCGACGATGGTCATGCTCTTTTTCCCATCAGTCAGCAAAAGGCTCTGGATGCAGCCGCCACGCTGAAGTTTTGCTGTGACGCCTTCTTTCAGGAAGGGCGCCAGGCGTTCGATCAGGGACATGTCGCGATTGCAGATATCACACATGGTGAAGTCCTTCCGTTTTATTCCGGGGTTGTGGGAGTGTGGCAGTCGATTGCGAGTGGCGCAATTAGTCGGCAATGCCGATCGTGTCACCGCCATGTGCGATTGTCTCTTTTGCCAGGCGGGTAACCTTGCCTGCCATATCGATATGCCACAGCGTAGTGGTGTCGAGGTTCACGCGACCGGTGGTGTAGTCGATGAAATCGTCAGCCGCTTTTGCGACACGCGCGGCGGGCATATCGACATCATGGGGTTCTCCGAAGAAGAGCTCGGCGAGGTGCTCGCGCCAGTTCCCCTCGCTCAGCGAGATGCTGTCATCGTCGATGGCGCGGTGGTGGTCGGCGGAAAAATCGAGGTCGTTGTTCGCGGAGTAGCCGGAGATGATCACGCCCATGGGGAAATCCTTCCTTCTGTCTGTTTTTCTGGCTGGCCTGTCGGGCCTCTCACCGATGAGAGGTCCGGCAGGACAGGCAGGTCCTGCGCTTTTTTGAGGCTGACCACATAGACTGAGGAGGAAATTGGTGTTCCCGGTTCTGTGCGGCGCCGTCGTTCAGACGGCAGTGACTGTCTCGAATATCGGCTCAGCGTAGCCTTTCTCGCCGGGCGCACGGGTGGCGTAGCCCTGGCCGCGCAGCACGAGCGCGGCTTCCTTGAGGAAGCGGTCGTCTACCTGGTGCGAACAGGATAGCATCTGGCCGCCGGCCCCGCAGATGCCTGCGGTCTGCACGTAACTGTTGTGGGCGACGGAGACGATCTGTCCGTAGCCGAAGGAGCCTTTGTGACCCGAGAAGCCCTTGGCGTTCATCGCAGTCCTCATCTCGTTTGGCCACTCATGCGCCTCGTCGTTGACGAGAAGCACGGCGACGCCGGCCCCCGGCCCGCAGATCAGCGAACTGGTTTCAGGCGGGGTCGCCTTGCCGGAGGCGATTTCGCCGGCGTAACCCCAACCGAGAGGGCCCTCCGCGCGGCTGCGGCCGGGGCGTCGCAGGTAGTATCCATGCCCCAGCAACAGGAGGCGCAAGTCGCGCAAGATCACCTCGTCGGCGTCCTTCTTGCGACGAGAGGCCCGAGACCGTGCGATCTCATCCTCGATCAGGCCGCCCATGTTGCCGCCGGCAGCAACCAGCACACAGTCGCGCTCCGCGACGCGCGCCATGATTTTGCCGAAGTGAAAATCCCCATCCCGGAACGGTCGACCATTGACGCTTTCGCCCGTGTGTGCTGCGCGCATTTGTGCAGGCCATGCGTCGATCTTGTCCTCGAACATCACGGCGATCATGTTCATACCCATGGCGTAGCTCCTTCAGTCGATGTCGTGTTGCCGGTTGCAAAGAATATTGGCTGGAAGGCCTCAAAGGGAAATCCCGATCAATCGATCAGCAGGTCCGGGCGGTCACGCATGGTGCGCAGGGCAAGGACGAGCCCTGCGAATGTTTGTAGGGTGCGCGGTGCCTTGCAATGGTCGGCGTGCGGCGACTTTACCTCTTCGGCGTAAGTTGCAAGAGCCCGCTCCAGCCGGAAAGGCCGGCGCAGGATGGCGCGAATGGTGATCGCAGTGGCCTCGTCGGAGGGGTTCCGGGAGGCTTCGAGCAGGTCGGCGTAGTAGTAGAGGGCCGAGACCATCTCACCACGCTCTGAAAGCCTCACCTGGCGTCCGGCGCGTCTTGATGCATCTGTAATGATGCGGACCCAGATATCGGCGCAGCTGTCCTGGCCGAGGGCGTCAAAGGCCTTGCGCCCGGCCGTCGCGACGGCGGTCTGCTTGGGGGTGCGAGTCATGCTTTGCTGTGGCGGCACCACGGAAGTGGCTTTTTCTCTCTTCAGGAATGCGAACATCTCAGACCTCTTCGCGTAGTGGTGTCAGGGCGAAATCGGACGGCGTTGCACACGGCACGGCAACACCCTGTTCGCGGGCCAGAACCTGCGCGGCAGCGCGCGTCATAGACGTCAGGCTGGGGCTCTCGTGGATGCTTTCGGATGTATCGCCGTCGACGTGAAGCCGCAGGTATCCATAGACAGGATCGAGACTGGTCTCGAAGCGGCCGCACCGGGTCTGGAACATACCCTGGTCACCCTCGTCGTGATTTTCCCACACGATGCCGGCTTCGATTGTCTGATACGTCTGGGTTGCAAGATTTTTCATGTCCGGTCTCCTCATGGCACATCAACACTTGTGAGATGGGTCCATGTGGCGACTGCCGGCGATCATCTCACGGGCATTTTTCCACGGACGCGGCCACATTTCAGATCGCGGTTCAGCAGCCAGGTGCTGATCGCCAGAGGCAGGTGCCCCATCACGGCAACAAGGCATCCAGCGAGGAGAAACGACTGCGGCATTGCGACAAGCCGGTGTGTCACCAGGATGGCTGTCACGTAGAGTGAGAGCAGGACAAATACGACCAGAACGATACTCCAGCGCATGCGCCTGACGTGCATGTCGAGCCGGTCGGCCTGTTCTGTCTCCATGGCGAAGGCGAGAGAAATATCCTCAAAGTCGTCGTTATCGAGATGGCTGTGCACGATCAATCCTTGCTTGGGACGAACTGGAGGATACCGCACAGGACGCCACATCCGGCGTAGACGGCGCCCATGACACTGTTGAGGATTTGCGGCAGTGAGCCGGTCAGGATGAATTACACTGCTGCCGCGATTGCCCATGTGCAGGCAATGACGAACGCGGCCGTCATGAGCACGAAGTTCGCTTTCAATTTCCAGCCAAGGGATGTGTTCTGCATTTTTTCAGAAGAGTGATGCTGATCGATCGCGGTCATGCTTTTTCCTGTTCAGTGTGTGTTGTGGTTTGCGGTCAGCGCGAAGACGCCGGCTTACGTGGCGTTGTTTGACGTCGCCCTATGCGTTGGCAAAGTGCGATCAGGCCCAGGCCAGGCAGGGCGCCGATGGCCATCAGGATATATTTCACGGTAGTTGGGAGGATCAAGATCTGGGTGATATGCAGCACCCAGAACACAGCTCCAATGATGAGTGCCCACATCATCCCGCCCATGATGACGAGGAGCCAGATGCCATTATCGGACGCGGCTGCGTCTTTGTGGGAGTGATTGGCCCCGTCTGGCGCAGTTGAGATATCGCGGTCAGGATTCATAGAATCTGCTCCTGCGACGGATCGCATGTGAAGTTGGGGTCGGAAAAATCCAACCACGCACATCCATGGAGAAGACTTGTGCGCGGCCGCATGTGGGCAAGGCAACCGAGAAGGTCGATGCGGTATCGCACCGGCCCATGCAGTTCGCCGTCTTCGGCGAAGTAAGCCTGGGCTTCCTTCATGCCGCCTCCTACCTCGGAAAGCCAAAGGGCTGATCCACCGGGAACGGCCGTGTATTCACCGTCACGCAGCACCAGTGTATCAGTGAGCCTGGAGCTCCCGCGGTGTGAGATCTCATGAACCTGGATTGGGACAGCTTGCGTCATGACTTCCCAGTAGCACGCCCCCTTGACCCAGGCGCGGCAATGGAACCGGTCCCCGAATGCAACTTCCATCTTTTTCGGCATGAGCGCCTCTTTCCTGAAATCCTGATCAGGAGATTGGTTGACTCATTTCATGAGCAAAGCCGGGCTTGCGGATTGAAAGGAAAAAATCTGACCCTGTGCAAGCGGGGCCAGCTTCGATCAAAAGTGGGTCAGTCGTAGCCTGGCCCTGAGATGCAGGGACCGGGGATCTCGCGCACCCGATCCTCGCGCTCCTTATTGGCGTAGATCGCAATGTCGACGCCGTCGTCAATGTCGGCTTGCGTGCGGGCATCGTTGACCCTGTGGATCATCACAGGTCCGCCGTAAATCTGGAAGGCACGGGTGAACTCGTCACCACGAAATCCGATGTAGTGTACCGTGCGTGCCATGGGCGCCTCCTCAAGATTTTGGGGTCTGACGCGATCTTGGCTGGGCGTGGCGTCACTTCAAAGGTTTAGGTTTCGGCTTTTTGGCCGGCTTGCCTGGTGCGCATTGCGTATCGCCGCGGGGTGGCTTTGAGGCGCCGGCTTTGCCAGCGATTTCTTTTGCTGGCTTCGCACATGGTTTGGGTGCCAGGGTCTTGATCGGACCATCCGAGCGCTGTGCCTTGACGGCCGTGATGATGATCGTGGGATCGAAGGACATAATGCTGTTGGCGCTGGCGCTCTGCGCTGCGAGGACTGTAACAAGTGCGATGGCGATGTGTCGTTTCATGACGGGTCCTCGGTGAGGGTTTCTGGATGCCGAGGATATGTGTCCAGAACTGCGCCTGACGTAACGTGGTGTGCTACAGTGGCGCGCCGACATGAATGAAGGATGCCTCGCGCACTGTCGTGTCGACAGGCTTGGGAAAGCACCGTTTGATGAAGATCGCGACGGTGCCTGCGACAAGCGAGATCAGGCCGAGCTGGACAAACACCTTTGCGACGTTGCCATAGCCCGCATTCTGAAAGTGGATGATGCCGACGATAGCCAGATCCAAGGCCAGCACCGATCCGATAATGGTCATTGTGGATGTGATCCGAATGAGCATTGTGAGAAAATTCATGGTCTGATCCTCTTTGCCTGTCTTGCTTCAAGAAGGGAGCAAGTCAGGCAGAGGGGGTCGCGCGTTCCGGACCGACCAGCGTCCGGCTCTTTCACCTTCCTGGACTTCGCAGGGCTACAGCTGCGCAGCCAGCAGCCCTGGGTCCTGCGCCGAGCCGGTTGAGGCGACTTCATGTTACCCGCAGTTCCGCGGGCCCCTGATTGGAAAAGGCGCGCGAGCGTGAGCTGCCATGCGCCGAACCCGGCAGGCGGTGCCGCCGGGTAACTTCAGGGCCTGGCCCACCAGAAAGCAAACTGGACGCGTGAGACGATCCAGTGATCTCGCCGGCGAGATCGCATCGACAGGTTCGCATGCATAATTTGGTCTGGGGGCCCGGCTTTGAGAGGGGCGCGGGGGCGTAGCCCCCGCCCATGTCCGGCCGCAGGTTGAATGGTGTCATGTCAGTATATGACGGACATCGATATTCAGCGAGGATTGGGGATATGCACCGGTCGCCGTGAATGCATCGCCCACTGCGACCAGCCAGAATGCTTCATTGCTGATCTTCAGTCCATCAGGCCAGAATAGGATGCCGGAACAAAAGATGTGATGCGCCTTTCGCTCACGTCCTTAATCGAAGAGCGATGCGGAGACGCAGACTGACAGAGCAAAGGGTTGGGCTATCGAGAGTGAGAAGGGGTCCCAGATTGCAGCAAGGACACCGCACTTGGATGACCTCGATGGTCTGACAAAACCCAGTTGCGCATCTGACTTGTAATAGGATTGCAACGCCCGCGAGCCTTCACGATCTGTTTGCATTGCACCACGCTCGAAATCATCTCCCGATACCTGGTCATATGGTGTGTCGATCGGAATTGCTTTCAACATGACGAGAGTGCCGACGCCCGCCGCATGTGCCCTCATCTCACGCAGCATCGCAAGTCCAAGACCCCTGCCACGCAGTGCGGGATGGATTGCCAGTCTTTCAAGGTAGCACAGCGCTCTGATGTCCTGCCCCGAAAGACTTCGTTTGATCGGTGCCGTAAAACTTGCACGCGTCGAGAGCACATCCTCGAGCGTGCGCCCTGCATCAAAGGAGATATCGTCAAACTCAAGGAGTTGCCGTGTCGCAGGGTGGCTGGCGTCTGCAATGACATCATTCAGATCAGGATAGACCGCGTGCCACGCACTGATGACACCAACTTCGCAGCGCCTGTCGTTGTCGGCCTGAGCAAAAGCGCGGATCTGCTTATAGAACATCAGAGCACCTTCCGGACACCGCTCCACGGTTGTTTCAAGCACAATCCTGACCGGGATATCGGCAGAGCCGACTTCAATGGAGGAGTGGAACATGCACGGCATCCTTGCTGATCTGGCAAGGAGATTGGGTCATGCCCAAGGTGTCGGAAGATATTCCTGCGCGAAGCCGTCAACATGACAATACCCCGCCCGGCCAAGGCCGAGCGGGGTATTGTATATCGTGATGTCGCAATGATCTCAGGCGTAATCGTCTTCGCGGATGGCCTGGCGAGGTGCGGCTGCGAGGACGATCGTCTCAGCGGGTGCCGGATGCGTATTTGCAGTGCCCACACAACGTCCCATAGCCTCCAGGTCCGATAGCTGAATCGGCTCGTTGCGGCGCACTGAGATCGGAGTCTGGCTCGCTTGGCCAAGAGCTGCATATTGCGCTGCGCTGGAGCAATCGTGAAATGCGGTCATGGTTCTGATCCTTTTTGATCTTTGTTTCAGGCGTCTCGTCGCCCGGGGCACCAACGGCACCCGGGCGACGAGATGACTGCCTGATGACACCTTGTCCCGCCCGTTGCCGGAATCAGAATGGACGCTTGCAGTGCGCAAACGGCCGATCTGTATCTCGTGAGGATCTGAGGATCAGCTGCGGACGACCATTTCATGGGCATCGCAGACGATGTCGAGTGTCGTTGCCTTGCAAGGCTCTGCACGGAATGGGAACTGCGCTTCGACGACGCGCAGTTCGTCCATCTTTTCTGCGATGTTATCCTTCAGCGCGTCGACTGAGATTTCGCCGGCACGGATTTGCTTGAGGAATGGCGCTTCAGGACGCGGAAACGTCAGGCACCTGCTCACGTGCAATTCGATCGCCTGGTAGATCAGCCGCACGCCCTGATATGCATCCTTCCAGACGACGTCATCGCCATGGGTTGTGATGCGTTTGATCTGAGCGGCTGTCTCCAGCGGCTTGGAGAGGATGCGCAGGACGATGTCCATGGGACTCGTCGCGATCATCTTTTTGCCGCAGACGATGATGAACACTGGTTTTCCGTCCGCCCAACCCGTTTCCTGCTCTTCTGGGGTCATATCTTCCCAGTCTCGCCCGGGATTGAACCGGTCCTTGCCCTGGACCTGCACCTTGACGCCGGGGATGGCAGCCAGGCGTGCGATCACCCCGGGTGCATCGATGATCCTGTCCACCGTCAGTGTGGAAACGATCGCATGGGCCTCACGTGCGCCGTCCAGGCTTTCGTCGCCATCAGGGAAGAAAGCTCCCATGCGTTGACGTGCGTGACCGGTCGCCGAGCTGGCGTTGCCGGCGAGGAGTTTGTCACGGCTTTCCCAGATTCGGGCAAAAACAGGGTGCATATCGGACACGCGGTAGCGTGGCGAAATGGATGCGAACAACTGTTCTGATGTGATCATGTCCATACGGCCAATCAGGCCCAGGTAGCGCATGACGGAGACCCCTGCGACATCGACATCGCCCATTCCCAGGCGCTTGTTCTCGAGGTTTGAATCGATGCCAAAGGTGACGCGGCCAGTCAGGATTTCACGCTTCAGGGGAATGAATGCGCACCTGATGTCCTGATCAGAGCTTGCTCCGCCGGTGCCATAGAGTGCCGACCCTGAAAGTGTCGCGATCAGGGATGTACGGCCGCCCATCAGATCAGAGACGGCCAGCGCAGCAGCGTCGCCAGTGCTCATTGGTGTAAGGAGTGTCGTGATCATAGCGGCGCCCTCTTTGGTCATGTCAGATCTGAATATCAGATCACTGCCATCTTTGCGGCAGCTCGCTCATACAGGGCGAGGTGGAAATAAGAGGGTGGGCCCTAAACGCAAAAAGGCGCTCCGACGACATGCCGGAACGCCACTTGTAGATTCTGCGGACGGGTGTCAGGCGGCTAAAAGGCCGATATCCTTCGCACGCGCGATCGCGTGATCGAGGGTCAAAGCATCGAGCTTGATGCGAGCCGACCGGATCATCATTTCGATCGTTTTCGGTGTCACGGCGAGCGTGACAGACAGGTCCTCTATTGATTTACCGCCCTCAACAAGATTCAGGACTTCGATTTCACGATCACTGAGCTTTGGCGGAAGCGTTTCGTAAGCGCTCGGAAGGCCATTGATCTGGCACACAATATTGTCATGCATTTGGGATGCGAGAAACATGAGGGTTCCGATCTGCGGCGAGATGTGTCGCGCCCACTCTGAGTCAGTGCAATGCTTGCTGACGGTAAAGACGCTGAACGAATTTCCAGCCCCACGCACGGGGATACTCAAGCCATTCCTCGGAATGCCATTTTCAAATGCGAGGGCGAAAAATGCAGCGAATTCGGGTCGGTCCCGGATGCGCAGCCAGTTGAACGGTGAGGCTGATTGGTATGCTACGATGACAACAGGATCAGTTTCGAAGAGATTGCGCTCTCCATAAATCTTCAGCCATGCTTCCGGGTAGGTGCCATACCCGAAGAGTTCCGGGCGATCCGGCACGACAGTGCCGCAGGCGATGTGATCGAGCCCCATCTGGACCCGCATATCGTCGATGACATCCGCATAAGTTTTTGCGCCGGGCGTATCTGCCTTTGCAAGGTTGATGATCTTCATGGTCTGCTCCTTGACCGCAAGTGACGGGAAACGACATGGCTCATGGGGTTCATGGGAGTCACGGTATTTGACGATTACGATGTCTCGCTTCTGCGAGATGCGGTCATACATCAGTGACAATTAGACCCATAGGCCACTTAAACTGTTTAACATCTGCTAAAATGTGCCAAAACAGAGATCTGTAGACACAAGTGACGTCCAACAAAAATAGTTTTCAAATTTCTCCAGCAGATCCATGTGGATTGTCAGATTTTATTGTCCGCATTTTTGCGTTTGTCAGACATTCCCGCAATCGCAAATTCGCCGATCAATGTCAACGCTGCGCGATTGATCTGCTATAATGCAATCGGCATTGTTCCGCAACGTCAGGTTGTCGTCTCTGCCGTAGCTAATGGTGTGTTGCCGCGTCCTGATGCATGTGCATACCTGTAAAGCTCCATCTGCTGAAGCAGGATCAGCTTGATGTTCTCATAGACGGGTTCCTGCTTGGAAAATGTGCGACGAGCGTCACGGAGCATGGGCATGACGAGGGCGCTGGTTTCCTCGATGTATGCCCCCTGCTTCGCGGTACTGAATGCGCCGATCATCGTTTTGTGGTTGTGCATCCTGTCAATGCCTTTGGCGACAGAAGCAATAGGGCATTCTGCGAGTGCCCTGTAATAAAAATTCTCATCGAGCTGGAGGCCGCCGATAGTCTTGGACATGCGGACCGTCGCATCTGCGATGCGTGCGCCGAAGAGATCTTCGATCTCTTTAGGCTTGACGGGGTAGTCCTCGAGAACGTCGTGCAGAAAAATCGTGGCGATGGTCTCTTCTGGGAAGGACAGCATGGCACTTAGTGTGCGGGCATACGACGCCTGCCAGATCTGATGTGAAAATTCGGGTGTGCCATCCTTGCGGACGCCGGTGTGCCAACCGGCGGCGAATTCCATGGCGTCATGTGCGATGGTGTACCCGCGGCCGAGAAGCCAGTATCGGACGGTGAGCTTGAGCTTTTCGAAAGAGGCTGTCTCAGTGTTTGCTTTGATTTTTGTCATGGGATCAGGCTCCGGATGGTCTGTTTCTCTGGCAGGATAATGGTGTCGAATGAGCCTCATGCATGTCAGGTCAGCATCCGATATGGCTGGACCCGCAGCTGCAAGCGCTACCGCGCGGTGCGATCGCACAGCAGATGCCAAGATCAGCTTCATGCGCAAGGCGTGGCATCACGTCTGTCGATGCGCCAATTTTGCTCGCAGTGTTTCTGCGTGGCGGAGACACAGAAAGAACACGTGCTTTCATGTCGAGGTAATGGCCTCGCTCATCGAGGTAGTTGCGCGCATCGGCCGATGCTTCAAATGGCCCTTCGACGGCAACAATAGACCGATTCTGGAAATAATGGATCACGAACATGTCCAGACCTATTCCTTGCTGAAATCATGAGTGCCGCGCAGGCCGCGCCCCTCGTTTCGGGGCGTGGCTGATCGGCATGCTTGCGATAGTATCCGCAAAGCGTCTCTGAAACCGCATTTGATTTTTTTTAGTAACGGATGCCGGACCTAAGTTTGCGCAAAGAAGCGCGAACAGGAAGATAAAAAATGATCAAAACAAGTATGAACCGGATTCTCAAGCCGACGCATGGCGCTGCATTGGTTGAATATGGCCTCCTGGTGGGCCTCATCAGCACGGCTGCGATTTTCGGCGTCACCGACCTTGGCGAAAAGATCGAGACCTCTTTCAATACGTCCAGTGCGGCGATTGAGACCGCGCTGAATACGGGCGGCAGTTCCACTGGTGGTGGCACAGGCGGGGCCCCCATTGGCGGCGGCTCCACAGGTGGTGGCGGTGGTGGCGGTGGTGGCGGTGCGAGCGATGGCTTTGATCCGATAGACACGAGCGGCTGCGAGGTCGTCCCTGCGATGGGCGATACTGGACCTTACAATTACATTGGCCAGGACCCGGCACCCACGTGCTACAGTCTTGATTACAGCGCTGGTGTGACGGGTTGGGAATTTTCCGACGGCGACACCACTCCGCTCTACGTGTCCGGAAACAGCGTGGGTGATTCTCTCATTTTCGGTCAGGATACTGTGACTGGAATGGCTGCGGATTCGACCGTGATCGTGACGAGCACCAATACGAACTTTACCCATGACGGGCAGGATGGGTTTGACGTTTTGGCGATTCCGGTTTTGTCATCTACGAGTGTTGTGTGGACCCCTGTTCCTGCCGGAACAGAATATAACGCTGTGACAAACTCAATCGACCATCTTCGTATCAAAGACGGGTCAAACCTTGATATCGACATCGGACAGTGCTCACCCGAAGTTATCGTGTTCAGTGACGTGTCGATGACACGCAATGCCTACGCATCGGCCGCTGGTTTTTCTTGCCCGTCCAACCCGACATATGACGCGCGCGCAGGCGTTTATGTCGTGTGTTCTGCCGCGGATCACAACGATCCGAACAAACCGGACTGCTACTGGACGCGCTGATCGTCTGGTGCCGGAATGAAAATAGCCTGCCACCCGGAAGGGCGGCAGGCTATTCCAATTCTTTTCCAACGTAGCCTTCAGAGCGCAGACTTAAGGTGCCGTATTGCAGCGTGCCCTTCAGTTGTGAAGGCCCAGCTTCCGCGCTTTTGCCCCTTTTCAAGCCAACCTGCCTTGCGCATGCGCTGAATGATGGCGTCGGCCGCTCGGGCAAAGGCCCACGGCCCTTTCCAGACGTTGCCCAACAGGTGATCGACGTCGTGCCCCAGGGCGGCGTAGCCGGACCCGGTGCGCAATGTCCGGTCCCATTCAATGACAGCTTTGACAATGACGTCGCGCGAGATCTCGTGCGTGGTCCCACCGTCTTTGGTTGTGATCTGACGCATTGGGTCCTGCGTGGAGTTCGGCACGATATCCTGGACCTGAGGGTGCGTGGCAACGCTTGTCATCGGCGGTATCTCCTTATCAGAAACAGGTTTCACCGGTCTCACCGGCAGGCACCCTCGTTGCTGGGTGCGTGCGGCGGGGCCGCTTTTTCATGAAATCACCGGATGAAGCCAGATTTAGCTGAGTTTCATGCAAAATCAAATACCGCTATGGTCAATTTAGACCCACATCCATGAGAACGCCGGGCCGTATCCGCGCGATCGCATATCGAAAGTATCGGGCCTCCATGAAGATTTCACCCAATATGTTTATCCGCCCCTGCGACCTGCCGGGCATCTGGCGCAATGCGCGCGGCGCAAGCCTTGTCGAATACGGCATGCTGACAGGCCTCATTGCGGTCATTGCCATTTCAAGCGTGACCCGCTTGGGTGGTAAAATCGAAGGAATCTTTTCGGACGCATCGGGCGCCATCGAGATGGCCCAGCTGATCGCTTCGGCCGAGCGGGTATACTACCTGCCAGATGGCTCGGTCTTCCCGGCGCAAAAGTGCTACGTCGGCACACTGGGGCCTGACATTTTGCCAGGCGGTGGAGAAGATGTGAGCTCCCAGGACTGTTTCGATGGCCTTGGCGGCAACGATCTCTTTGCACTGGCATCCGAGACTCCACGCGATATTCTTTTCTACCTGGGTGCCGACACCGCAACCGTAGCCCTCCCGGGTGGCAACCACTGGATCGTGACACCCGGCAATGTCACAGGCTTTGCCGTTGTATCGGTTGGCGAAGGTAACAGCCTGATCGACCTCCAACCCTTCAGATTGGCAGATCTGACGTTGAATGTGTCTTCGGCGACCGACATGGAAATCGTCTTACCGAGTGGTGGTTCCGTGACGCTTGCGGAGCAGTTTCCCGCAGAATCGATCGGTCGCTTCATCATGGCTGACGGGGAGGTCACGGCGCGCGATTTGCGCCTGAGTGCAATCGCGGCGCAGGTCAGCAACAACGGTGACACGGTCTATGGAACTGCTCTTGCCGATGTGATTTCTCCTGGATCGGGTGGCGATAACATTTTCCCGAACGGCGGAGACGATATCGTCGTCTTCACATCGGGTGCGGACACCATCCACGCTTACGGCAATACGGGGTTCGATCAGCTTGACCTGAGTGCTTTCACCATCAGCCAGGCGAGCTTTGCAAACAGCGCATCGAGCGGGATCAGGATCACCTTGTCTGGTGCCGGAAGTGTTACGCTCGTTCAGCAACGGCTCTACCCCGTTGGCGATTCCGACGGAAACATGGAGCAGTTCAAGTTCGCTGACACTACCCTGTCTGATGCGCAGATGCGGCCACTTTCTCGCTGATCCGGAGAGGGTCTTACCAAAAAAAATGGGCTGCACCGCGAGTGTAGCCCATGTTCGTTTTCCCGGGAAATTACTTCTTGTAGAGAAGCAGGCCTTCGATCTGGCTGATCAAGGCGCGCAGCTTTACCTCGTCCATGGACAAGAGCATTCCGTCGGCTGTTGGCGTAATCGTCTCCGATGAGAGTTGGATATCTTTGATCTTCAGCACGAAGGCCGGGTCGAGTTTCATCGTCACTGTCCCGGCCGCAGACATGCTCCCAGGGCTGTGCGCAATTTGACCGGCGAGGGTGCCGGTGGAAAGGTAAACATTCGTGTCGGCCGCGCTTGCGGCGGCGCCGAGAGAAATGGAAAATAGGAAAGAAAGCAGCTTCAGTCTCTTCATCATCAGGCCCACAAATTAGGGTTTGCCCCGATTGTGGGGCGGCAATATGCCTGATCAGGAGATAGGGAAAAACACAGTCTATTCGGCGCACGCAGTCTCCGCGCGATTCACATCGGCGTGTTTCCGTCAAAATTTGGAACGGTGCAGTTGCCGGTCCGGTTCTGTGGAAAAAACTCATCGGGGCAATCGGATGGGAGCAATAAATGCCGTGCATTGCCGATTATGCTTGCCGATCTTCAACAGATGTCACCCGGTATTCCGGTGAAAGATCTTGTCAGATCCTGGCAATGATATTGTTGTTAAAATAAGCAGGATCATGGCTGACTTCAGCCACCAGCCATGCCGGTCTCACAAATGCGCGGTCCACTGATGGGAGTTCGATTTCAGCCAGGATGAGGTCGATCTGGTCGAAGACATCGACCTCGATGACCAGCCCGCTGCCGATCGGGAACAGAAAGCGTCGTTTCGACAAGACCTTGTCGCACAAGGTCCGCAGCATGAGACGGGCGTCATTCAGAGGAATCGGGTATTCGAACTCGTCGCATGTAATGCCGGTTTTGACACCCTTGACGGTGATGAAGGCTTCATCGTCGGCAGTGCGGATACGCACGACACCCTTGTCGGTCGAGGCAAGGTATCCCTGGTGGATCTGTGTATAGGGCCCGGTCATCAGGGCCTGAAACTGAGGATGGGAAGCATCGACCAGAAACTTGCGTTCGATTTCTTTTGCCATGCCAGATCTCCTGTTCCTGCCGTCAGGATATAGGCGCAACGGTCCGCAAGCGGCAGAAAGTAAAGACAGAAAGCAAAACAGGCGTGGTGGGACCTGACTTACTTAGCCGGGAGGCTAAATATCATCATGTTCACTTAGCAACAAGGCTAAGCGTGCGGACGCATCGGACATGAGGGGTTTTCACAAGCGCGAAACGGAATGAGCTCAAGCGCTTGGGACTACTTACACGCCAGGGCCTGACAAGGAAAGTGCTCTCACGCCAGTGGAATGAAAAAATGCCGCACCCCGTCCGGGATGCGGCATGTCCTGGTGGGATCATAAGTTCTATATTGGCCTGCTCGATCCAGGCAGCGCATCTGCTGGAGTATTCTCAGGATCGTATCGCCAGCGCAGAGCACTTGCAGCGCTGATTTGCGCGTGAGCACTTGGTGGAAATGCGAGGCCGTTATCAAAGAGAAGTGATGCGATGGGTTCGTAGAGTCCATCTGCGTCAACGGGGATGAGCGCACAGATAGCGGCGCCTGATTCGACAGACGTATCGATGAGAATTTCGATCTCCCGTGCGTCTGGGTCGTCGAGGTGCGAGACACCGCGCGCGAGGTGCTCGATCTGAGGTGCGTGAAGGGTGAGCGCCCTCCGCCAGCCCGGCATGTCATCTGATCCAAGTTTCATGTCGAGCGAAACTGTGGGAAGATTTTCCTGAGACAGCGAAGAGACGATCATGATCTTTATGCCGTTGTCGGAGGTATCATGCACAAGGTAGGAGGTTTCGTCCCGCCAGACGGCATCGAGGCCTTCTGAGATCTCGACGATTTCGTTGTAGGTGATCCCGAAGGCATCCCACTTCTGGGACTTGTCGTTGAGGAACGCCTCGACCTCACCCCAACGATCTGTAAGCAAAGTCACACGCTGGGTTGTCTTACAGACCTCTATATCGAAGAGGCTCTGATCAGCGTGAGGCTGTGTTTTGGCCGCTGAATCTGACATGGCGAGAACTCCTCTACTTGGCACATGGATCGGGCGTGTTTCTTTCCGCGTCGATGATCGGCTCAAGCGCGACCCTGGGTCCGGGGATCGCGCCGGCCGGGACATGAACGGGGTCGTGGTGCCAAGTCAGCCTTTGTGTGACATCAAGGATAGCGTGATTGCTGTAAGGTGCCTCTGGTGCTGTCTCGAGAGCATGATAGAGACGACCTGCAAGGTGTAATGCGCTCAGGGGGAGGCTGATGGCCAGTGCCCCGCGGTTCATGCCCGATGTGTTGAATATGCACCGGACCTCACGGTTCATGCCCGATGTGTCGAATATGCACCGGACCTTACGGGCGGCAGGGTCGTCTATGTCGGCAATCTTTTCCGCGATGTCATGCAGTGCGACCGCATGATGTGCGAGTGATTTTTCCCAGGCAGCACATTCCGCAAGGGTCGCGTTCGGATCGAGGTAGTGATCAGGCAGCCACTCTTCCTCGATGTCACGTTCGAGGTAGATAAACAGTCTGTGCGTCATGTCATCGATGGCGACGTAGAATTCATCATCATGCACAGCCGAGACAGCGCTCACAATGTCTTCGATATCCTTGGGTCGCAGTCCGGATTTTTGGATATTGTCACGGTGAATCTGCTGGAGACGACCGGTCGACGTCGTCAAAAACGTCGTGCGCAGGGTGTTGGGATAAATGTAGACGTCGCAGCGTTCTGTCATATTCGTCATCCTGTCGGATCAAAGAGGGTCCAAAGGGACATGTAGACCGGGAAGGGCGGCCTGTGGGATGTGCGCGGGGTCATAGCGCCAGCGCAATCCGCCGGCAACACCCATCTGGGCATGTGCTGAAGGCGGAAATGTAAGGTTCTGCTGAAAGAGCAGCTTGATCACACCATCCAAGAGGTGCAGCGTATCGAGCGGCATCAGGACGGCGATGGCACCGTTGTAGAACGCTGCGGGATCGAAGAGGACACGTAGCCGCGTCGCTGTGGGGTCATCAATGTCAGCGAGGCCTTGAAGGACATGATGAATGGCAGGACCATGAAATGCCAGGGTCTTGCGCCATGCTGCAATCTCCGCAGACGTCGCATCGAGCCCCAGCGGAGCAGACGGTTGCCAATCCTCGCTGAATTCGAATTCGACATAGATTTTGACCTGCATGTCTGTCTTGTCATGCACAAGGAATGCAGCTTCGGAGCCCCAGACATCATCCAGCCCCTGGGAAAATTCGTCGACCTGCGCGCGGGTGATCTCGAGGCTGGCCCAGGTCCAGCCCTGTTCTGGGATCGGGTCGTGGGATTCACCCCATCGGTCCGTCAGATAACTGATCCGCGAAGTCGACGGGTAGATCTCGACGTCCAGAGGAGCCTCGTCTGCTTCGCCGTGCAATTGTTGCGATGCGCTCATGCCGTGATCTCCGTCTGTTTGTGTTCTGCACGGCCGGATCTCCGCCGGGTGCGCGTCACAGATACTG
>NZ_JBMERN010000064.1:0-21698 GCF_049310965.1 Loktanella sp. DJP18
GAAAGTCTGGATGATGCGTGCAGCCATGATGTCATATCCTCAGGTGTTGCACTGCACGACGAAGAACTTGTTTCCGATCAGATAGGCGAGGGTTGCCTGGTAGTCGTCATCCAGGATGCCGGGGCCGGACTGCTTGACGTATTCCGTCGTGAGACCGGGGATATCGCTTTTTTGCGGTTGAAACCCTGTCAGGTCGAAGCCTTTCTGTGGCACCGCGCGTGGCGAGGAGACATAGCCTGTTCTGTTCAGATCTTTGCAGATCGCCTCGATAATTCTGAGAGCGTTTGGCATGCTGACTCCTTTGTCTCTGATGGAGATGATGTTTGTGCCCGCTATTTTGTGAGCATGCTTTCCGGGTGAATCCGGGGCTGGCCTCAACGAGGAAGGCCAGCCCCGAAAGGCTGGCCCTGTTTCACCAGACGGACCAGATGAACTTTTTGCCATCACGGTCGGTGGGGTAGACGGCGTCATCCCAGTCGCCACGGTCTGCGGCGCGCACCAGGGCACGCTTGGTGTCGTTGCGGACCATCTTCTTGGACAGGTAGCGGAAGAGGCCGCATGCGCCGCTGCCACCGCTGTAGTGATGGTAGTCCGCGGACCGGCCGTCACGGGTGCGGCGGGCCCAGTAGAGTTTATCCCAGGCGGTTGAACGCGCCTGACGTCGTGCCGTCTCTACATCTTCTTCGATCAAGCCGATGCAAAAATCGCTGCCGTATGCACGGCGTTCGATGTAGCCATCGAAGCAACCAAAGGACTGATCGAGTTTCGAGCGGCGGTGGGTCTTGCCCATGTACTTCTCCTTGTAGTTGTGAACTACAAGGCGTCGAAAATGGCTCCTGTGGGGTAGTCGTGGTGCATGTCAGGCCTCTTGGGTGGTGTGACGGAAATCAGGCGAAGGAGCGCCTGCGTTGCTGCATCAGAACTTTACTGGCGTGTCGCACCAGTTCGGGATCTGGTTCGTCAGCGTCGGCCATGAACGACACGGCGACACCATTGTCACGCAGATCCTTGATAATATCTGACAGACTTTTGAGGTTCATCTTGTGCGCGTTCGAGACCGGCCTGCTTGTTTGAAAGAACGGCAGCTGGTTGCCCCATACTGTCTTGATCCGGATCGTGTCGCCGGGCACCGCAATATTCTTAAGGTCGAAAAGCCCCGCGAGAACGCCAGAAATTGTCGCCAGGTGTGTGTCGTTCACTCTGAATGCCTGGCATTGCCCTCTGGAAGTGCCGTCATGGAAATAAGTCCTGATTGCGCAGGCACTGCCATCGGCAAGCTCCGATGTAATGGCGTGGGCATGCACCATGTGGGTGCTTTCCGTCAGGCTTGTGGGCGAAATATGCTTCATTTGTCGATCCTCTGATCCGCGTTGCTGATAGGGAGCAGACCCATGGTCCAGTAGTGCGCCGCGCCGAGGGTAATCAGCCCCAGCGTGGAAACACCGAAAGACTTGAGGGCAAGACCGGCAACACCATCGTGGCCCAACAGGTGCGCGATCATTGCGACAAAGAATGACAGGCTGTTGCACGTGGCGACTGCGCAAAGTGCGATGACGCGTGCCAGCTCAGAGACCGTGATGGGTCTTTGCGCGGTCGATGTTTCGGAGGTCTTGTTCACGATGGAAACCCTTCTGGCTTTTGCTCACGCGCAGGAGATCGGTCTTTCTCGAGAAATCAGGAAAGACTTGTCTCCGGTGCGGCGACCAGGTGCAGACGAAAGTTCTCGCCTGCAAATTCCACGGCTGCCACCTGGGGGAGGCGAAGAGATCCGGCATCAAGGCAGATGCATGCGAAATGGTCCGTGGAATCGAGCAGGCGTAAAAGGAGCGCTCGTGTTCCGATCGGCTTGACCGTCGCCGGGCTGTGCCCGTGCACGACAAGGTTCAGCCCCATATGGCCCCAGCCACCCTCCCACGACAGGAATGGCTGCCGCATCCAGGCCCAGTGGTTATCGTCGATGGCAAAGCGCGGCAGTTCGAGGAATGTGTCGAGATGCCACTCGGGGTTGATGCCAGCGTGCACGAAGAGGACGTCACCAAGCGTTCCGCGCCGTAAATGCGTCGGTCCATGTCCGTAAATGGCAGTCCAGGCGGTGGGTAGACGTGCGCGCAGGGCGGCAATCGCTTCGTCGAGACCAAGAAGACCTTGGGGATCGACCTCTTGGACCATCGCCATGCCACCGTTGCGGGCCCACAGCGCTTTTGCCCGTGCGTTCCCGTTCATGGCGGAGAGCAGCATGAGCTCGTGGTTTCCCGGAAGCAAATGAACTCTGTCGAAGCGGTCGAAGCACGCAAAAGCGTGGGCGACACTGCCGATGCTGTCTGGACCGCGATCAATCAGATCGCCCAGGAAAACCATTTCGCGTGTCTTGGTCACGCAGCTCATTGGCGCGGGAAGACCATGGAGGTGATCGAGCAGGACTCCCAAGGCTTCTGCCTGGCCATGCACGTCGCCGATCGCGAATGTCTGGTCGTCGAAGAAAAATCCGTTCCCCTTGCGCCAGTCTGTCGTTATCATTGCCTGCGTCCTGGATTGCTGTCGCTACTCTCGAATATAGGTTCAATGCGCCATAACTGTGGAATTGGAATTGCGGAAAAGACCTAGCAATGCGTAATCGAATGCGTACGGATTTTCGACGCGGACCGGTGGGTCTGCCAAGATTAAAGTGCGCTTTTTGGTGGAAGAGTTACGTGCTGGCACAGATGAAAGACCCTGCATCGCGAACTGCGATGCAGGGTCTTGTCTGTCTGACCGCCTCAGTCTTTAGCCGAGATGGAGAGCGAATGTGTCGGCCAGCTCTTCGGCGCCCTGTTTTAACAAAAAGGACACTTCGATCGATGGCTTGATCATGCCGCTGGAAAGAACCTTCACCTTGTGATCGATCTGGGAAGAACTGCTGCTGGAAAAGAATCCGACAGATCTTGTTTTGGAAATGTACGTCCAGGTATGCTGCCAAGACTTTATGTCGTCGAAGTTGACGATCTCGATTTTGCGCCGGCTTGCGAAGGCAATTCTCCGGTTCACATTGTCAAAAATGACGGTCGGAGAGCCACTCTTGAAGACGATCGAATGCACGAAGTCTTCGGGTAACCGTGTCAGCGCTTTCTCTAAAAAAAACTTACTTATTTTCGTCGCGACGATCTCAAATAGGAAGAAGGGGGCGATGAGTAAGAGTATGACGAGAATAACTTCCAAGATAGGTTCCTCTATGTGTGATGGGATCTGTGCTTAATATTTGTCGCAAGCTGCAAAGCCCATACGATCTTACTTAGCCAGGGTCGAGTTCATGTGATTATTCTGTCGTCAGAAGTAAATCCAGGTCCGGACGGCCAGCCGTCCGAGACCGTGTCGCGAGTGTTGAGATCGACCATCTTCATGCTGAAACGGCAGATAGGCAGTGCTGTCCTTGCAGGACGTCAGATAGCGCGCCCAGCAGTGACGGCGCGCAAAGCGTAGTCGTTTATGGCGGCCTGCCGGGCTCCACAGATCGTCGCATGCGACAGGCCGACCGGTGATCCGTCAAGTGAAACGACCCAGGCGCCTGATACGCAGCCGATCTCGTAGAGGCCGAAGGCCGTTCGTGCCGAGCCTCCAGAAAATGGCAGTGTAAAACGTGCGCCTGGTGATTTTCGGATCAGGTCAGCATCGGCGTAGACCGACAGGGCGTAGGTGGATGTAGCCAGTGCGACAACAAGGTCGGACTGCGTTGCGCCAATCTTCTTTGTGGCGAGAGCAGTACTCATTTCATATTCTCCTTGGGTGATTGCGTATGATCGGCATCGTTGATCGCGATCCAGAGCAGGATGCCACACAGGATGTTTGAGACCCCGACGACAGCGATTTTCTGTGTCTCGGCAACGGACTGTTCCATGCGTCCGGTGGACATCAGATCGAGGATGACAAGGCCTTGCCACACACCGGCCAGCGTCACGACCGCCAGCGCTGCGAGTGCAATCATTCCGCGTGTCGTCAATTTTTGCATCGAAATATTTCCTTGCTGTCGGTGGCGTGTCCGGATGGGTTCAAAGAGTGAGCCTATCCCGTGCGCGTCACCAGCCTTTGCAAGGCATCACTCCTCCAGTGTCGACTGAACCGGATCTTTTGGATGAAGAATTTCAATGCGAATGCGCAGGGCGACAGTATTTCCCGCCGGGATCACGTCGGCAGCAGCCGAGAAGATTTTGCCGTCGAATGCCTCGCCCCGCATCCCTGCTGCATCCGTTACGCGAAGACCGACCACCACGGCCGCCATTTCCGCGGTCGAAAGCCTGTCGAGGATAGCCCCGAAGTCGTCCGATACCATGATGGACGCCAGTGGCTGTTCGGTCGTATTTGTGACCGTCCACGTAAATTCGCGGCATGTCAGCGCAAGACCGTCAGTAAGAGGTGTTGCCGGAATTGTTTCGAGGAAGCACCCACCCTGCGCGTAGCCAGCGATCTCGGTCATGCTGGCAGAAACCTCTGCCGGATTACCTTGTGCTTGGCCTATAGCAGGAAGGACTGCAAAACAGATTGCACTGACCAATGCCGCCCGCTGCAAGCGATATGGAGAAACATGTTTCATCATGAGACGAAAATAGTGCGCAGTTTCTGATCGGCCCAAACGGTTCAACTCTATCATGCAGGACTTTTCAAAGGCGAAAATCATTCGGCCTTGGATGGGGTTTCGTTTTCGGCCTTGCTGCGTTTGAATTCCTCAGTGAAGGTCACATAGAACATGTCTTCCGGCTCAGATTGTGCTTTGGGTGCCTTTTGGGTCGGCGCACTTTTTTTGTCATCGGTGATAGTCGGGTGAGAGAGATGATTTCGCGTCTGCCCTGGGATGGATGCCATCGCGTGTTCACGCAGCACTGTTTGAACGAGATCGTCTGAAGTCGCAGATGCCATGCCAGTGCGGGAGATGGTTGGCTCAGGCTTTAGATCAACGGGAGTTCGCGTGAGCACAGGCTCGTGGCGCAAGGCGAAATCTTCCTGCTTGGGGACAATGATGGTTGGTGCCGTCATGTGACGATAAATCAGAAAAGCTGCGACCAGAATGGTCGGCGAAAAAATGACGAGTGTATCGAAAAGCATGATCAGGGCTCCGTGACCGGGTTTGACCCTGTGGAGATGGAGCTTTTTGGAAGCAATCTGAAATGATGCAGCCTATGACACTGATCACTGATCCTATGGCTGTTTATGCGCCAGAGATCGCGCATCCTCCCAAAACTGCATTGCCGCCAGGCGCGTATCAAAGAGCTGCCGCAAACGGGTCCCAGGCCCGCCCTGACCTTCCGGCTTGTAGCGAGCGTTGCGCGCGTCCTTTCCGAAGGTTGTCGCAAGCCCGGCTTCCCATGCTTTCTCGGTCGCATTGTAGAGATCGAACGGCGTCAGAGATTTGAAGGCGTCGCTATCAAGAAAGGCGGCGGCCGCTTTTGTGATATTCGCGCGCGCCTCGTCTTCATCCATGAAGCCTGCTTCGAAACCCGTGCCGAAGGACTCTTCAAAGCCCCATGCCGCAGACCCCAATGGATCAGCGCCGATATTCATTGTCCAGCGGGCGCCGCGAGCCCGGAAGTAGAAGGGGATACCGGCAACGGTGCCCTCGGATTGAACGGGCGCCTGACCATAAAGTGTATCAATGATGGTGTCTGTCATGGCAACTCCTGAACTGTGCGATTGCAAATGGGCGTCGCCGGTTTTACCGGCGGGTGGCAGCGATTTCGGCTTGTTCGGAACAGGTGTAAAGCACGTCTTCGGTGCTGATTGCAGCCCAGGCATCGGGGACGTCGAAGCTCATGGTCATGATGCCGAAATCAGCGGTCAGGACGCTGCGTGATGACCTGAAGCTAATCCGTGTGGCGTGGTGCATGTTGTAAAGGTTGTTACCGTCCTTGAAAAAGACGGCGCCGGCGATGAGGATGCAGCTGAGCATGAAGTTCTTTCTGGGGTTTTAGCGACGCCGGCCTGGCGCGCTGAGGGTGATTGCGAGGTTGTCGAGGCGTTCTATCTTGGCGTGGGCCTCTGCGCGGTAGACGTGGCTACGCGCCAGGATCTTGTCCTGTGCGTCAGGTGAGGTTCCCGAGATGCCGTAGGCATATCCGGTCGCAACAATCTGTTCTGTGGCGTGTCGCACCGCCTCTCGGGTGGCAAGCTTGATGGCGGCCTGGCGCTCGGCCGCACAGACGACGATGCGGGTGCCGTAGAACCCGTCCCAATCCATCGCGACAAAGCTCCACAGGCAGGCCGCGCCGCAATCCGGAGCGGGATCTGCGGTGATGTGTAATGACATCTCAGTCATGCCAGGCACCGGTGCTAACCGCGGCCGCGTCGAACTGCACGCAGTTCACGAAGGCAATGCCGTCCGTGTAGACATGAAGGACCGGCATTTGGTCGAAGGCCATCTGGCAGGCGGCCTCGCGGTGCTCACATCCAGCACATTGTGCCGGGTCGGGCGTGTGGGCGCGTGCAGCGACGGGTGTAGCGGGTTGCGCTACGGGACGTGCAATGGGTGTATGTTTCACTGGACATCTTCCTCGTTGTTTTGGATCGGCCTGGTTGCGACGGGTCTGTGGTGGTGCTCTCGTTGCGAGGAGCGCCGTCACAGGCGCTGCGTCACAGGTTGGGGCCGGTCTTCCCAAGGATCAGGCCGGGCATGAACGGTGTCAGGACAAGGCATCCAAGAGCTGCGCCCAGCACTATTTGCTGGCTCAATGCGTCGGGGCCGAGGGCGAAATTCAGCAGGATCTGCGCCGTCGCGAATGTAAAGGCGTAGCCGGCCAGCATGATGACGACCGCGCGCAGAGGGCGCTGCGCCGGAGAGATCAGGGCGGCCATGACACCGCCGAAGGCGCTGCCGGCAAGGAGCGCAATGATGCTAATGGTCATAGTCTGTTGATCCTTTTGATCTAGGCCAGCTTTGTGGTCTTTGACGTGGTTGCGTGTCTGCAAACTGGCAGCGGTGCATAGCAAAGGCGCTGTCGGGCTCGCAGACTGGAGATTGGGTCGACTGCTGTTTGGGAAAAATTCATGCCGAATTCGGTCGTTTCGAGTGAGGATTTCGATCAAAGGGCTTGTCTGCCGTGATTTTGCGCTGCAAAAGCAGGGACAACCAAAAAAACAAGGGGGTTTCTATGTCAACCGCACTGACGAAGGCACAATTGGTCGCTCTGATGGCCGAGCGCATGGACACGGACAAAAAGTCTGCCGCAGCAGCTTTGGACACACTGAGCAACATCATTCTCGAGACCGTGGCCGCCGGCGGCGCTGTCACGATCCCGGATGTAGGCAAGATTTCATGCCGCGATCGGCCCGCGCGGATGGTGCGCAACCCTGCGACGGGTGAGCAAATGGAAAAGGAAGCGGACCGGGCTGTGAAGGTCACCGTGGCCAAGAAGCTCAAGGAAAGCATCAACGCCTGATGCACTCATCCGATCGGTGATCGGGGAAATTGAAGAAGGCCCGGCGAGCGTGAGCTCGACCGGGCCTTCTCTTTATCGTCTCTTGCGCTCCGGACCGATGATTCTAACCAAGTCCGGATCAAGCACGATCCAGCTGTCCTCTGCCTCAGGAGCCACCTTGCGGAACTGCCTGTCGGGCATCGTGAGGATCTTGTATTTTGAGAGTGCTGTCATCGCCATGACGCGCTCGCCGGGGATGCCCTCATGGCGGTTAAGATAGGTCAGGAGTTGCTGACCCAAGGCAGCGCGCCGCTTCACGACGTTGCGCCAGCTGTCGTCACGATCTTTCACCCGTGGAACGGGTCTGTGCTGCGATAGTGCGCTCGCGCGCACCAGAACTTTCAGCACCGTGCCTGATCCTGCCCGCATTCGAGCCTGCGGCAGTGTGCCGAGGTGAATGCCTTCAGGGTGCGATTTTCTGCATCCGAAACTGAAGTCTTTCGGACGCCGACCCTGGAGGCCGTGGTAGGCAATGAAGTCTTCCATCAGGACATCTTTGGCAGGCGCAGAAATGCGATCTGCGGGTGTTGAGAGAATGGCAACATTTCATGGGATGACATATTGCACAACAGGTTGAGCAGCGGTGCCGATGAGACGCCCTCAATATCCGCGTCCGCCAAATCACCAGATATCTTCGTCATCCACTTTCCGTCACCAAAGCTTACGCCAAGTTCAATCTTGTAGGGCCGCTCCGTAATGCCGAGGGTGTTGTGCACGAAGCGTGACAGACGGACCAGAGAGGCTGAATTGATGTCCGGCATCGCGCTATGACCATTCTCCGCAGGGAGCAGTTCGATCATGTCGTAGGGTGCGTTCCGGATCATCAGCCTCACACCCGTGTCGGTTTGATTGCCAATGCCGCCGGCGCTGCTGAATGTGGTGGGGCTGGCATGGAAGGCGATACTCAACTGGAAAGGCTCCGGGTTGGGGAAGCGATGATCCTGGATAAGGTCCCGTGCATCCTCGACGTACAGAGCCAGGAAGGTGTCGTGGGGCACTCTCAAGAAGCAATCCCGGTGAACGAAAGGCGCCTTCCAGGTGTGACTGTCTTGCGAAATCATGGAGACCTCCCGGTTTACCGCGGGTCGTGTTCGATCCCGTGCGCATCGAGCTGCGCATAGAGTCGATTGCACTCCTGTTGCAGCTCTTTGATGTGTTCGACGGCTTCCAGTCCGACTTGCATGAGGCGCGCGTTTTTGGCGACGATCTCTTCGATCGCAGTGTCGCGTGTCGCAATCGCGCCCCGTGCCTCGACATCGAGCAGACGCGCCATCGTCTTCATCAGCTCGCCGGTGGCCCGCGAACCCGTGGCATTCCAGACAGCAGACCCGCCGACGGCAGCCGCAACCTCGAAGCGCGCGACGATCGATGCTACAGCGTCTGTCCACGTGCCGTTTGGTAGCGCGGGATCGGGTGCGGCCGGACCGGACCGCAGATTCACGAGATCACCGATGATTATCGAGGCCACTGATCTCGGTTGGAAGATCGAGCTGCCATTCACCGCAGACCTCACAGCAAGCGTCGCCGACGCCCTGGTTGAAGACGACGTTTCCGCTAGAGGGGTCGGGGCAGGCGATGTTGGCGCAGATGATCGGCTCGAGCGTCACGCTGGCAGCGATGACATCCTTCACGGTGAAGGTGGGGGTGGCGATACGCGTTGCAGTGGCAGGCGAATGCACGAGGCGGCGCTTGGCTTTGCGTTCGATAACGAGGGTCATGTCAGGGTCTCCTTGAACCGGAAAGAAAGACAGGCAGATGGCAAGGTGGCGATCGTGTGTGTCCGTCACTCCGGGCTATACAGCGTGATTGCACCCACACTGATTGATGATTGATTTTGTGGCTGACTGGATAGTCGTCTTATCCAATCAGGTCATCCTCCCAATGTGGCTGGCAGGGTAGTCCGGGTTCGTTCACGACCCGGGCTCATCTGCCACGCCACGACGCACTCCTCAGTAGATGGGTTTAGCATCCACCAAACGTGTGGACGTGCTGGTCAGGTCAAAGAAGTCGGCGTCCGGAGCGCGGCGCGCGATCATCGATCGGCTGGGCTCAAAACTCTTGAGCGTCATCTGCCCGTGGTTCGAGGACTTCATGCGGGCAAGTGCGATCACGCGCGGGTGCAGCGCTTCCTCCAGCTCTTTCCATTGGAAGAACCGCTCGAAGGTGCGGTCGCCAGTCAGAAAAAACGCAAACTGCTTGAGGGTAATATCTTCTATCGCTTGGGCACCAATCATGAATGACATGCCGTTCCGTAACCGTCCTGGCGTGTCGAGTTCGATCAGTGCGTCCCCCAGGCGTTGCTGCGCGCCTTCGAGGATTTCCAGCATATCTTCCTCGAAAAAGGAAAGACCAGCCTGGACTGCCACGATGAGATTCAGCCTGCGCGGACAGTCACGCTGGATACAGGTGTCGGTGAGACCGTCTCCGCGCAGGATCATGAACGGTCCACCGTGCTCGATGAGCCGGATAGTCGCTTCGACTTCGCCGGTCGCGACCACGGCGTGCACGATTTTGCGGCACTCCTTGGAGGAGGAGTGTGGCATGTAGCGGCCTGGGCCGTCGCGGGAGACCAACCGGTCCAGCAATACGGGCTGGTTCGCGATTGCAATGGCTGAGACGACCTCGCTGGATGGCGTGATACTGAAAAGAGTCTCCGAGAGTTCCTTTTCAACGCCGCTGGTGTCGGAGCCTTCGCGGCGGAGCCGATCAAGCAGGTCGCAGGCAAAGATGAACCGCGCGGTCGCGTCTGTTCTTGGAGCAGTCATGGTTTGTGGATCTCCTTGGAGGTGGGCGCTGGCGCCTATACAGCTGCTGGATTGAAGTATTCGATCCAGGCCGTGCCAGTGCCGCGGCGCGCGCTGGCGAGTGCCATGATTTCGTGATTGGACAGATTGGAAAGATTGTCGATTTCCATCCAGATTGTGGCGTCGAAATTGCAGACTTCTCCGGCAGGTCGCAGGCCGCCGTGCGTTAGATCGTCGGCACGCGCAGCGGTAATGATACCGCCTTCATGCGTGACGGCATGCGAGCAGCGCGTCGGATACCCGGTGGCATAGCCCAGGGCGTTTATGACAGCGACGATTGCCTCCTCCGGCAGATCGATCCATCCGGCATCGCTGTTGAGGTTTTGCAGGACGCCGTGAGGTGCTCCGAAGGTCTGGATGGAGGCGGACACAAATGACAGCGGGAATTTGTTCTGCTCTCTCAGTAAGGCGACACGCATCGCAAAGGCCGGTGCACCATCCCTGTGGAACGGGAAGAACTCCCACGCGTCCGCGAAGAGAAGGCTGGCGAAGATGGTCTTCTCGCGCATCCAGTCCGGCATCGTGCCGCGGTCGATGATGCGTCGGCTGGATGTTTCCTCGCTCAGCATGCACAGGGCGAGCGCACTCACTGACTAGCGTCCGACGCCGGCATCTGGAGATGTGCAGGCAGCTGGTCTAGATCCCCCTTCAGGATAGCCATGTGCTGATTATGGCGCTCCATGGCACCGTGGGCGCTATCTTCGTGGAGCGCGCGGGGCACGGATTCATCCAGCAGGTAGGCGAGGAAGGTATTGAGCGGCGTATCGCGCTCCGTGGGCACCTCAGTCGCGCCCATATTGCTGGCAAGAAGACTTGCCAGCAATGCGCATTGCGCGCGGGACATGGCAATATGGGTATGGTTGGGGTCGACAAGGTAGACGGGGTTGCCGCGGTCGTCGCGACCCACGGGCACGATGTCACCAGGAACCAGGTCGAGACCTTCGAGCGGCTCGATCTGGCCCACGGGCAGACGCGCATCTGTGATGTCCGTGTCTTCGACGGAATCGAGGTCCAGTGTGCACCAGAACATCGCGCCGTGGTGATCCTGCTTGAAGCTCATGGTGGTGTCCTTTTCAGATCGACTGGGTCGAGGTTCGCTCGTCCGAACCTGGGAAATTGCGACAAGTCCTCTCACACGGAAATGTCTCTACGCCAGGGCGCGGCCGGGTTCGCTTGACGACTCGGGTGCCGCGCGGCGTAAAACCGACCGGCGTATATTTTTTTCGAATTCGTTCACCGTCCGTCGAAAACGATCACTTTTTGCAGGGAGTTGACGAAAGTCTTCACCGTCGGTCGAAAGTCACCGCCTTTGGCAGAGTTTGGACGAAAACTTTCACCCTCCGCCGCCCGACGAGGAAAAGGCCCGTCTGACTACTACGCCACCGTTCATCGCCTGCGCTCCGCAGAAAATGCCAATAATATGGATGATATGGAGGTCATCTTCTGATGCAGAGCAAGACCCCCGTCGCTGAAGGCGGGTGATTTTCGCTTCAAATCTGATGCGGGCGCAAAAGCATCTGAGGTCAGTAGTAAACGTCCAGTGCGTCCTCGAAGCTGCCATTGGTCGCCGAGATGGCCTGAACAGCGACAAAGCAGGATGCGCCCGGTGCAAGAATGGTGCCTGCACAATCGCCGGCGACGATTGCGAAATGCGTGCCGTCGGTGATGTCGAGGACGAGATTGAGTGTGGGTTCGCTCATCGTGTTGGTGAGGGTCAGCCTGCGGATCTCGCCAGGCGTAACAGCGTTGCCACCGGCTCCATTGACGGTGAAGCCAGTCGCCGGGATGTCGATCTCGATATCGGACTGCGCGTGAATGGATGGATCGAGTGCTGAAGCGGCATCGCGAAAGATGGAGGAGATCTTGTCGCCGAGCTGGCTGACGGAAGTGATGGCGACGACGGCGATCAATCCGACGAGGATGCCGTATTCGACCAGCGCCGCGCCCTTGTGGTTCCGACGCGAAATCATTCGATGAACCCCGAAGCTGTGCCCACCAGGGGGAAGGTAGCCTTGCGCGTGCGTTGAACGAGATGCAGGGTCGACTCCTTCTGGATATTGTAGTCACTCAGCGTGCGCCCGTCTTCGAGGAGCTTGCCCGCAAAGATCAGCCGCTGGAGCGAAGGCAGGGCACCCGTTTTTTCCTGGATCTTGCTTTTGACATTTTCAATCGTGTCATTGCTCTCGACCTCGAGGGCAATGGTCTGGTTCTGATGATCCTTGACGAAGATCTGCATGGCCTGGGCGCCGAAGGGAAATGCCAGAGCGAGAGCAGTGATGGCGGTGGTCAGAAGGTATCGCATCTGCGCTGGAAGCCTTTCCGATCTTTACGTTACAGCCAAGATGTAGGGCCGAATCGAATTGCGCGGAAATTTGAATCCGATGGAAGCGAGGTCGCGCGCTCAAGGATTCATGGCAAAGAGATGCGCCGATTTTTGATACCGCGACAGTGCCGCGGTTCGCATGGAACGCCCAGACAAGGTAAGGCCCGGTGCCGCGCCGCCAATCGAATTGCAGACTTTCTGTGATTGCGAGACAGCCTAGCTCAGGTCTTCCGTAGATCATGTCGTGTCTGCGGTTATGGAGTGCGTCGCGCGCATGCTTGACGAAGCCAGAGCTCCAGTCGCAAGGCGTCAAAGGACCAGCTGCGGCTCGGTGTGGCCGAGGTAAAACTTTGCGGAATTATGTAGCTACTGCAAGTTCACTTCCTGTTCAGTGATTTCCGCCAATGTTGGCGGAATGCACAAAACTCATCGACGATCCCGCTTCAGCTTTGCTGACATATCACGCATGACTGCCTCGGAAAACGAGGCCATCTCGTTTGCCGAGCGTCTTCGCTGGCCGCGTGGCATCGTATGCCATCGCTGCGATGGCATGGATGCTGCTCGCCTGCCAGGCTGCGTTGGTCGCTACCGATGACGCGCCTGCGCGCGGCAGTTCTCGATCCGAACCGGCACGCCGATGGAGTGCTCTCGATTGCCCATATCGACCTGGCTGCGAGGTCTGTGGTTGATCATTTCCTCGTCGAAGGGCATTTCATCCCTCAAGCTTTCAGAAATACTCGGAATCCAGCAAAAGAGTGCCTGGTTCCTCGCACATCGCGTCCGCGCGATGATGGGCTGGCTCGTCCGAACGCCGATCTCCGGCGATGTAGTCGAGCTCGACGAAGTCTATGCAGGCGCGAAGCCCAGGCAGAAGAACGGCGGCGGACCGACGGGCGTCAAGTCCGGTCGGGGTCCCCGCCGACCCCTTGTTCTGACGGCGGCAGTCCGGGGCGGTGAGGCCCGCTTCCAACGCATCAAGAGCCATGGAAAGGCCGATATCGGCCCGGCCGCCGATATGATCGTCGCGTCCGCGGGCACCTTTATGACGGACTCGCTCCCGGCGTATGGTGTTCTTCACGGTGAGCACCGCACCGTGAAGCACTCCGACAAAGAGTTCGCACGCACCGATCCCGATGGCGTTGTCGTTCACGTCAATACCGCCGAGAGCTGCCATGCAGATCTGCGTCGCATGGTGCTCGGGGTCCATCACTGGATCAACCAGCAGCATCTTGATCGGTATCTCGAAGATCTGGCATTCCGCAGATCATGGCGAGAGGCCGATCTGCTGACGAAGCTGTCTCGCGTGATCTCGTCGCCCGGCCGGCTCACCTACAGAAATCTCGTCGCAAGCACCTGAAAGTTCTTCGTCTTTTCGGCGACGGGCCAATATTCGTCTCATGAGCAATGCCTGCGCCCATTCTGATTTCATGCCGTCGCGACGCGAACGAGATCGTGGATCTCTGCGCGTGCCGGTTCCCGGCGCCGCACCGCAGTCAGCGACCAAAGGCAAGAAGAACCGCAAGCTGCGCGCCGATGTCTTCGATATGCCCGCCAACACCTCCAAGGCGCAGGAACTTTTCGATCTCTGGGCTCTCTGGCAGCGCGGATTGCGTGCCGAGGGCTATGTCGCCCGGCGCGATCTGATGGCAGGGACCGGATTGCGCACGGTCATCTATGCTGCGGATGAAGCACTGGAGCCCGGTATCGCGGCCTCCAAGGCGCGCATCGGGGCCCAGGAGCAGCAAATGATCCGCGCCCAGGCCACGGGTGCTGTCGCCTCTTGGATCTCGAACCGCCAGAACGATTTCCGGGATGCGATCACCAGGGCGTTTACGCCCGGCCGCTGGGGCGGGGCGGCCAAGCGGCGCTTCCGGGCACTGCCTGATGAACGACGCACAGCGATCGAGAGCGATCTCGCTCAGCTGCGCCATGAACTGAATGCCATCAACACCCAGAAGCTCTGGATGGCGCCCGCCGGTGTGGCGGTGATGCGCAAGCTGGCCGACAAATCCCTGGTGCCTGTCTCGAGCCGCGCCCGTCGCCTCGCTCGCACGATCTTCCAGGGCATCGCCTTTCGCCACCGCTGGCCGCGCTTCGAGCGCCTGACCATGCGGATGGACGATCGGGCCGGGTTCGGCCTCGATGGTGAGAAGCACTGGCTTGAGCCCGCCGATCCTGGCGGCCTCTTCACCTGGTGGCTGCACATCAAAACGAAGACAATGACATCACCCGTGCTCTTGCCCATCCGGGGATGGGGGCGCGACCGCGAGGACATCACCGGCGGCAGCCGCGGCGCGGGATTATTCCGCCCCGGCGCGCTTGGCAAATCCGTGAATATCTTCCTCGGGGACGACAGCCGCCTTAAGGTGGCGCTGACCCGCGATCTCACGGAGGTCTTCGAAGCCAGTCGAGACAGCTATACTCCACTGACGGATGTGCTGGCACTGGACTTCGGCCTGAACAGCCTCTTTGCCTCCAATCACGGCGATCTGGTCGGACGGAACTTCCGTAAGAAGATCGAGCCCCTGGCGCATCGTGCTGACCGGGAAGCGGCACGGATGCAGGCGGCGGGGCGCAAGCCCCGAGACAGCAAGCTCTACCAGAGCCTTGTGGTGCGTCTGCGGGCAATGATCGACACCGAGATCAACCGGGCACTGAACCACCTTGTGGCGCTGCACCGGCCGCGGGTTCTGGCCGTGGAGTCTCTGGATTTCCGCGGAATGAATATCGGTCGGCGGATAAACCGGATTTTGAGCAACTGCGGTCGCGGTGCCGTGGCGCGCAAGCTCGCCGATCTGAACGAACGGTATGGCATCGAGATCCACGAAGTGGAAGCCGCCTATACCTCACAAACATGCTCCTGCTGTGGCTACGTCGATGCACGTCAGCGCAAGGGAGAGAAATTCCAGTGTTGCTTCTGCGGCACCCGGATACACGCAGATGTCAACGGAGCCCGGAATATCGCAGCCAGTGTATCTGGGGCGATGGCCGGGCAGCCGACGGATCACGAGACAGCCACGGGGGACGGACGTTCCGCTCTCCCTGGTGCGTCATCGCCCGACGGCAAACGCAGACGGAAACGTGGAGCCTCGTCATCGCCGCGCGCGAGGTCTTTCATCTTGAAGGATCTGGTGCACCGCTTCGACGAGAGCATGATGGACGTCGCAGCGGTCTCACGACCGCGGCGGGGAAAGTCGGGCCACAGGGAGATGGCCCCGGACCCAAGGCTGACAAATCCTTACTGGAAGCGGCATTCGCTGCTCCTGAAAAGGACATCAGATGGACCCCGAAATCACGAAGCTGCTGCTTTTGCAGTAACTACATAATCTCCAAACTTTGCATGCAGGTGGTGACGATAGAAGTCATCCTCTGCGGCGTGCGCAAGCCAGTCGTCAAATGGTACAACCGGCAGGATCGGGTCGTCGATCGTCGCTTCGATCTCGGTCCAGATCGCGTGCAGCCACGCGTATATCTGGTCCATCGTCGCAGTCAGAAGATGCGGCGCTGGCCCGAAGCGCTGCTCCGGGCGCGGCTCCGTGATCGTGCGGTGATAGCGGCTGAGGGCCCGATCGGACAGGGAGGCCAGGAACGCGGCCGCCGGCCCATGAGTGCCGATAAGTGACGCTTTCAGGACGTCGCATCCCCGGTCACCGGAAGTGACTGGTGCCAGGTAGGATGGATCTGCGACGGATTGGACCATGAGGGTCTCCTGGAGATGTGTTCAGATCGGGTTCACGCCTCATGCTGATCAGGACAGAAACTCGGTGATTGACGCGCTTGATAACTGCATGGCGGACGCAAGGCTGCCCGCAAAGGCGTGAATTTCCATGCGGCCGTGATTGCTCTTCAGCTTGTTCACGAAGGCTCTCACCGGACCTGCTGGCGTATCATTGAGGAAGAAGTATTCGTAAGGTGCGCCTGCCATATAGAAGCAAAGGAGCGTTCTCAGATGCCCCTCTAACTTTGCGACACACACAACATTGAGGACATCATGAGGGTAGGCCTTGACCTGCGCGCTCATGTAGGGGGCAAACAGCGGGTTTAGTATATTTTTGACCTTTGGGTCGAACCACACGATTTTCCCGGATTTGCGCGCTTGTTCAACACCACCGATTTGCTCGCCGATGATCCCCGCGAAGACTTGAGCTAACTTTTGTGGCCGCACCTGGTCTCTCAGGCACTTGAAAATGGCCTTGAGACAGTTTGATGCGCCGAGCCCTTTGGAGATCATCAACTCCAAATCTTCGGGAGCATATCCCGTGAGCAAGAGGCGCCAGTCCGTTTCGTTCAAGAGCAGCTCGCCCGGCCTGGCCGGCGGAAGAAGTGCGATGAGGGGGCGATGAAACGAGCTGAGGATGGTCTGTCGGTGTTTAGTCAGTAGCTCAGGGTGGGTCTCGAGCAGATGGAAGACGGCGGTCACGGCCGCTGCCAGTGGTGCATCCATAAAGGCCACATCCTCTGGCTTGCATCCAAGTGCGAGATGGGCGCGCCGGTTATAGTCCAGCGTTCGAATGCTTTTGCATAAGGCAGACAAGGAGCCAAACTGAGCATACCTGTTGGCGGAGTTTGCGTAAGCGAGGCCAGAAGTCATCGTGCTTATCCTTGAACAGTTCATGTCCTGCGCCGGACGAGGGTCCGCCGCAGGTCTGTCTTTGCGTTATCTCTGACTGTCTTTCAGGGTGCGCTCAAGCCGTGAGCGTGGCAGCCATGGCCTTCATGTAAAGCGGCACGCACTTGCGCAGCACGGACTGCTCGTAGCCACCCTCGAGGATCGAGAGGACGCCGCCCCGTGCCGAGACATTTGCTGCCTCACCAATCCGCGCAGCCAGCCACGGGTAGGAGTGGGTCTGCCACCTCAGGCCCGACAGCGGGTCATGCTGATGCGCATCGAAACCGGCCGAGACGATCACCAGATCAGGCTCGAACGCCCGCATCCGGTCCAGAAGGTCGATCCAGGCCGCCTCCATCTCCCGTGTGCCCGTCCGCCGATTGAGATCAATGTTGTGCAGGTGTCCGAACTTGCCTGTCGTCCCGGTCGCCGATGTCATCGGCCACTGGTTCTTCTCCTGCGTCGAGGCAAAGAAAACATCATGCTGGTCCAGCAGAAGCGCCTCGGTGCCGTTGCCGTGGTGCAGGTCGAAATCCAGCACTGCGACCCGGTAGCCATAGGTATCCCGGGCATGCACGGCCGCGAGCGCCGCAGAGCCGAGCAGGCAGAACCCCATCGCGGCATCGCTCAGCGCATGGTGGCCCGGCGGCCGCGTCGCGACGAAGGCGTGCTTGAGATCGCCTGCGGCCATGTCCTTGATGGCGTCAAGCGATGCACCGAGGCCCGCGAGGGCCGCCTTCAGGCTGTCGTGGTCGAGCCAGGTGTCCATGCCGTCCAGCGACCGGATCGGTTCCTCATCATCGAATGGCAATGCCAGCATTTCGAGATAGGCATCGGTGTGTAAGGTCCGCGCCAGGTCGAGCTCCGCCACGGGAGCTGTCCGCTTTTCGATGAACGCGCAGTCGTCCCAGTCAAGGCCTTCCTGGATGGCCTTGAGCCGCGTCCAGAACTCGGGATGCCCGTTCGGTGTCCGGTGCGCGTGCAGCAGTTCTGGGTAGTAGATGCAATGAGCCATTTTTGCCTCCTTGAACTGGCTGGCGAAGTGCTTCGGCGCAGGGTCGCGCGCGAGGGATCAGAAGTTGCGCGAGGCGTGCTGGATCACCGCCCAATGATGCGCATCCTGGCGCATGACGTCATTGACATAGGTCGACACGCAGCCGCAACAGTCGTGCTCATGCGCACAGCCGGACTTGCTCAGACTGCTGCGCAGGGCGCTTTCGATATCCGCGTCTGTTGTTCCGGCATCGGCTTGAACGAGGACTTTCAGAAAGATGTGTGTGGGTTCGCAGGGGTCTTGATCATCATCAAGGACTGCCTGGTTGCTGACGATGTCAAATGACCCGATAGAGTCCCAATCGTCGAGATGGGAAAAGGTGCCGACGTAGGTATGCGTCTTTCTCACTGCGAGATCCATCATCACCAAATTCCTTTTTTGACTGGGAAGGGCCGCTGCGGGCCCGCTTTCACACCAGATGGGAAAGTGGAGCCTGCTTCGGACGATTTCATATGAGTGCCTGTCGACATCATCCAAATACGCCGAGCTTTGAGACAGGGTCTGGCAAGTAGCTCTCGAGGTCCGGAATCTCTGTCGAGATGTGCAGGCGGCCGTGATTGCTCTGTGTGAGGGCTATGAACCGCGGAATGCCATTTGACGTTGTCTTGCATGTCACAAAGAGGGACCTGTCGGCACCGGCGAGGTAGAGCCGCACGACCGAGACAAACTGGTTCCGCGCGATGGCGTTGGCAACCTCCACATTGGCATTGCGGGGGAAGCAGCGGACCTGTGTGCGTAGGTAGGGTGCGAAATGTGGAGTCTTGATGTTCATCGCCTCGACATTACGCCAGAAGCCGTCGCCCAGCGATCGTGCCTCCTCGAACGGTGCAATCCTGTCAGCGATGATCTGTGCTGCTGCTTTTGCCCTGTCTGGATCTGCGCGAGAGAGGTCTTCGATTGTTGTGTAGATGTGGCGATGCGCAGTCCCAACACCTAACCCTTTAGAGACAAGGAGGCCCAGCTCGGACGCAGCCAGATACGCAAGAACGGATGACCAGGTCTGGCCCGAAAAGCAGACCGATCCTGGCTTGGCGTCCGGCAGTAGGACGATCAGTCGCGCGCTGAGGCTTGTCAGAATAGTTTCGCGGTTGTGCGGGACGAACTCAGGGTATTTTGCCAGAATCTCGAGGACAGAGTCCTCCGCTTGCATCCTTGGCCCACTGACCCAAGCTGTGTCTTCAGGTGTGCATTCTAAGTTTGTGATCTGCCGCTCAGCAATGACCAGGAATCCTAAAGCCTGGCACAGGCCACACATGGCCCGGTAACCCGCATCGCGTGCGATGGTGGCCGGCACAGGTCTTGGGCTGAGCGTATAGGTCAAGCAAACCATCCAGACTGACGACATGACCAAGAAGTGGACGACGCCTTTCGTCAGGAGATGTGCCCGAGATGATGTCGGAAAAAATGCCATGGGAAAGAATCGAAAATGGCACATAAACATCCAGTAGCCTGAGCTGCTGGATGTTTATGTGCCAAGCGCGAAGCGATCATAGCAGACTCTGTCAGACGTTGGAGATCTTGCTGCGGACACAGTGTGTGATTGCGGCCGGGCGCTCGAGAAATGCCTCGAGGCTGCCGGTCGTCTTGTAAATAATCATGCGTCCGTGGTTGCTCCTGATCAGATCGAGGAAGGCTGTCAGGTTGTGATGACGCGCAATGCTGGGATCGAATGCTTTCGGAGGCAGCTCTGCGAGGTGGAGGGTGATGACGGTCTGGAGGGAGTCATCATCGATCAGGCGGTCTGTGCGCTCATGGGTTGCGATCGGAAATGCAGCAATCTGTGCGCGCAGGTAAGGCGCAAAGAGTGGTGTCGCGATCTTGCGCAGATCTTTCGAGAGCTAGATGCAGTGTTGCTTATTGCCGATCTACTGTGTTGCGAGCTCGTATGGGGCAATGCTGTCCGCAATCGCGTCGGCAAAATCCAATGCAAGTTCCTTGGGCCGGACCTGATCTTTCAGGCAGTCGTAAACCGTCCTATGCATACTTCCGATACCGAGGCCGCGCGAGCTCCACAGTCGCAACTCATCTGGCGTCATCGTGGTCAGAAAGACCCGCCAGTCGTCTGCCATAAAGTGGATCGAACCCGGGGCCTCTGGTGAAAGCGCCGTGACCAAGGCGGAGCTGAGTGACGTCAGAATACTGGCACGCTGAAAATGTGCGAGTTTCGGATGCGTGGAAAGCAGATCGCGCACCTCTGTTTCGAGGTTCTCGCGTACCTTGGTCAGCACTGTCGGCGCACCAGTGTTCTTTGCGAGCAGGAAGCGCTCTGATACCACGATATTGCTCAAGGCCCGGGCAATGCTCGCGAGCTCCATGGTTGCGTTCAGGTAGGTTCGGTCGTGCATGTATCGACTCCGGTCTTTCTGAGGTTCGCCAACTCTTCCTTGAGCAGATTGAACTCGGCATACTTCATCATCGCGGCGTGAGAGGAAGGCAGGTCGCGCGATCCCATGAAGCCCGCCATCACGACGAGCCCGTTGACAGTCAGCTTGCCCATATCGCCTGACGGCCTGCCCTCGAAGCGGTTCGCGATGGCGGCCCAGTCGGGTCCAAGCAGATCTCTGATCCTGAGCCCCAGGGCCATTGGATCAAGTCCGCTTGTTCTGTCGATCGTGAAGCATCCGCGATCGGAATAAATGCCCCTGGCGCAAAGTCTAATCATCGGTCGCTGGCGTTCCGAGCCGCGCGGAAACGGCGAGGAGGCAAGATCGACAGCGACGCTGAACACTTTGACAAGTATGTCGAGCCGCGGGTCTGCGGGATCGAATGTGATGCAGCCCAAGTGGGCGCAATCGTCTGTCCAGGTCTTGCGCATGAAGAAGGCGACGGTGCTTGTGCTCATGCGTGCACTCGGCATGTGGCCTGCTGTAAACTGGCCGAAACCGTTCTCGACTAGGTCGAGTGCTGTGAGCGGTGTGTCATAGCGCGGCAGCCGTATCATGCGACGTTCGAGTGCGTCGATTTCTGCGTCCAGCAGCATCAGCCAGTCTGCGACAATCAGACTGCCGGCAGGATTGCAGACCCATGTCTCGGACGTTGGGCTCCAGGCTGATATCGCCTGTTCGTCGATCGCGAGGACCAGCCTGTGATCCACCGCTTCTGCGGGTTTGATGGTCAGCGCATGACGCGGTTCACGTCCATCTTGCGATATGCACCGGCGCAAGCAGACAGGTGTCGGCAGGATGGATGCCATTCTCGTATCCGTCTTGTCCTGCACACACAGCAGGCAAGACAGGTCTGAGAAGACCATCAATGACATCCCACGCTGCTGCATGGCCAGTGTTCTGATGAGGGACTTGTTGGTCCATGTCGTGGTCTTGATCAACCGTCCAAAATCCGCAAACCCCTGACTTCAGCCTGGGGATAGGATTTCCTTTTCACTTTGAGCGGCTGCGCTGCGGCTTTTCTCTTCTTGGTATCTGCGTCTTGCTGGCTCTCGACGTAAGATTTGACCACGTCGAGAGGCGGG
>NZ_JBMERN010000065.1:0-21600 GCF_049310965.1 Loktanella sp. DJP18
CAAAGCGCCGCTTCGAGATTCTTGCACGACAGGTGTTTATCCGCTTCAAGGCGCTGCTTATGGAGCCTAGTGCGTGGGCACACGCCGAACGACACGATAACATTGAAGCAATCTACAAAAAACTGACCGAGCGGCGCGACACGGCCGATGTGACAGAGCTGTTGAAGGAGCTGCACCGGATCGTTAATGAAGCCATCCGAACGCAGGCACCAGGGGACGATCAAGCCGAGGGGCTGACCTTCGACCTGAGCCAGATCGATCTTGAGAAGCTGCGTGATGAATTTGCAAAGAAGGTCAGACGAAAAGCGACTGCGCTTCAGGACATCCGCGACATCGTCGAACAGAAACTCGCCGAGATGCTGGCGCGCAATCCGGCCAGGATGGACTATCAGGTGAAGTACGAGGCGATCATTGCCGACTACAATCGGGAGAAAGATCGCACCACCATCGAGGAGACGTTCCGCCGATTGGTCGAACTCGTCAACAGTCTGGACGAGGAGCAGAAGCGCGCAACGAAGGAGGGGCTTGGTGAAGAAGAGCTGGCGCTCTTCGACCTGCTGCTCAAGGATAATTTGGACAAAACGTCTCGTGAGCGGGTGAAGCAGGCGAGCCGCGACCTCTTGGCATCCATAAAGGCGCGCTTGGCCGAACTCGATCGCTTCTGGGAGAAGGAGCAGACCAAGGCTGATGTCGAGGTCTTCATCTTGGATGAGGTCTTCGCAAGCCTACCGTCACCACCCTTCACGCCCGACGAAAAAAAAGCGCTTGCTGCAAGCGTTTACGCACATGTGTGGCAGCAGGCCGTGAATGGTGGTTTCGCCCAGGCAGCATAGGCAGCAATTGGGACTATATGTGGGTAGTACCGGGCGCCTCTAGCGAGACGGCCGATGCTGGAACGCGACCGTGCCGCCAATGGTGTTGACGACATTGAGCGCGGCCAGATCGCTCTGCGCAGCGTCGTTAGTATCAGGTCTAGCCGCTTCAGTCATTCCTGAGACACAATTTCAATGACATATCCTGACAGTTTGTAGGACTTCTTTGCGTACGCAGCCAAACATGTATGACGCCGGTGTAGACGGTCGCGTTCAAGCGCATTTTCTATGGCGGGTTTTTGGGCGGGTTGAAGTTTAGGCCGCAGAGAAATATCAATTATTACAAGCTATTAGTGCCAAAAATGGAGCGGGTAACGGGAATCGAACCCGTAACTGAAGCTTGGGAAGCTATCGTGATACCTTTTCACCATACCCGCATGTGACCGGCCCCGCAGGGTCGATGCGGCATCTCTACACCGGGGGCCGGGGTGCCGCAAGCGGGCGCGGCCACGAAAAAAGCGCCCGCAGGCGCTTTCGTTCCGATGCAGAGATGGATGGAATCAACCGCGCCAGGTGCGCACGTCGCCGCAATCCATGTGCACGAAATTCGACCCGCGATAGGTGCCGACACCGCCTGCATTGCACGCGGCTGCGGCCTTGGTCATGTCGTTGATCGATCGGCTCGACAACCGCAGATCGGCGGCCTGGCCGCGCATGTGCAGCGAATTGCGTGCGACGCCTGACGACTGGCTGCGCAGCATGGCGTTGGTTTCAGGGCTGCGGTAGCCGGACAGCAGCATGTAGGGTTCCGAGGTGTTCATCAGACGATGTGCGGCGGCCATGATGTCGACCGTGCGACTGTCCATGTTCACGACCTTGTTGTTGCGCCAGTCGCGCATGAAGGCATTGATCTCGCGCAGGGCTTCGCCGATGTATTGGCCTTCGATCCAGTAGATCGTGTCCAGGCGTTCGCCCGTGCGGCCCGAATACATGCTGATGCGGCGCACGTCGCCACCGCCTCGCAGGAACCCGGCGGCCTTGGAGTATGTGGGTGCTGCCGTCAGTGCGGTGGCCGCGAAAGCGCCCAGAAGCCCACGTCTCGAAATGCCAGTTGAACGGTTTTCTGCCATGGTGTGTCTGTCCTGTCCCGGTTTTGCACGTATTTTAGTGCTTTTTCATCTTTTCCCCAGATGCAGGTTTTGTATGGCACAGGCTGTCCAACGCGCCAAGCCCGGATGGCGGAAAGTTCCCATGACGGGTCCGGATCGGCGAGTTCCTGCGCATAATGCAACCGCTTGCGCAGATCTTGGCGGATGTGGGTGGCCGTGCAACAGGTCTGCACAAATCCTGTGACTTGCAGATTGTGAATGGACTTGAAGGTGGCCGGTCGGGAAAACGATCATCAGCCGCCTGTGTGTGTGGGCGATCATGTCTTTCGGGGGATGGACCTTGACCAGTCTGCAGTTTGCCTTTGCCACGCCGCGCGCCCTGCGCATCCTGACCTTGCTTGTCGCAGCGGTGTTTGCCCTGCTGTCGGGGCCGACAGGTGCTCGGGCGCAGGTCACGGCGTTCCGGCAGGCAGTCGCCGAATCTGCGGCGCGCGACGAGGATCTTGCCACCTTCTATCGCGGTCGCGGGTTCGAGGGGATCTGGACCGGTGACACATCGGCCGCGACCGCACGCCGCAATGCGTTGATGTCGGCGCTGGCCGGTGCCGGGGCGCATGGACTTCCCGCGGATCGCTACGATCCCAACCGTCTGATCGCGCAGTTGCGGGCTGCCACGACGCCTGCCGCGCAGGGTGCCGCCGAGGTGGCTTTGTCCTCGGCGTTTCTGACATACGCCCGCAATGTGCAGACCGGTATCCTGACGCCATCGTCGGTGTTGCCGCTGATCGTGAGAGAGGTTCCGCTGCGGTCGCGCCTCGGCACCCTCCAGGGCTTCGTGCAGTCGAATCCCGATGCCTTCCTGCGGTCGCTGCCGCCCAGCAGCCCGGAATATGCCCGTCTGATGCGCGAGAAGTTGCGCCTCGAGAACCTGTTGGCCGAGGGTGGCTACGGTGCCACGGTGCAGGCGTCCAGCCTGGCACCGGGGGCCAGCGGCCAGGCCGTGGTCGATCTGCGCAATCGGCTGATCCTGATGGGGCATCTGGAACGGTCTGCGACGCAGACCTATGACGCCAGCATCCAGGCCGGCGTGCAGCGGTTCCAGCAGGCGATGGGTCTGGCTGTCGACGGCACCGCCGGCGGTGACACGATGGCCGAAATCAACGTCCCTCTCGAACGGCGGATGCAGTCCGTCATCGTGGCGATGGAGCGTGAGCGCTGGCTGAATCGCCCGCGCGGGCAGCGCCACATATGGGTCAACCTGACCGATTTCACTGCTGCCATCGTCGACAACGATCGGGTCACATTCTCGACCCGGTCTGTCATAGGTGCCAACGAAACCAACCGCCAGTCGCCCGAATTCTCCGACGTCATGGAGTTCATGGTCGTCAATCCCAGCTGGTATGTGCCACGATCCATCGTCGTGCACGAGTATCTGCCGCAGTTGCAAAGCAACCCGAACGCCGTCAGCCACATCGACGTGACGGACCGGAATGGCAACATCGTGTCGCGCAGTGCGGTCCGGGCCGCCAGCTACAACGCCCGGAATTTTCCCTTCTCGATGCGGCAGGGGCCAAGCGAACGCAATGCGCTGGGTCTAGTGAAGTTCATGTTTCCCAACAAATACAACATCTACCTGCACGACACCCCGTCCAAAAACCTGTTCAGCCGCGAGACCCGGGCCTTCAGCCACGGCTGCATCCGTCTGAACGATCCCTTCGACTTCGCCTACGCCCTGCTGGCCCGGCAGGAATCGAATCCGGAGGCGGTGTTTCAGGCCCGGTTGAAGTCGGGCGGCGAGTCGCGCATCACCCTGCAAGAGCCGGTGCCGGTCCATATCGTCTATCGCACCGCCTTCACCAACGTGACGGGTCAGCTCCAATTCCGTCGCGACGTCTATGGCCGCGATGCTGTGATCTGGAACGCATTGGCCCGCGAAGGGGTGGCCGTGCGGGCGGTTCAGGGCTAGATCAGACCCGAAACCGCACCGGCCCAAGAGGCACATCATGGGACTGACCGTAGCCGAGATCGCAAGCGCGCTCGGGACCGAGGCTTTCGGTGACACGTCGCTGGTCGTGGATCGCCCGTCAGAGCCGGGTGACGCAGGCTCGCGCGACCTTGCCCTTGCGATGTCGCCCGCTTACGGCGAGGCGCTGGCGTCCAGCGCGGCGCAGGCCGCGATCGTCTGGGACGGTGCCGACTGGCAGGCACTGGGACTGCGCGCCGCGATCACCGTGCCCCGTGCGCGCCTTGCGATGGCGGCACTGACGCAGGCCTTCGACCCGGCCCCGGCCCCGACCGGCATTCACCCGACCGCAATCATCCCCGCCAGTTGCACCGTTGGCGCCGACCCCAGCATCGGTGCCTTCGTCGTACTGGCCGAGGGGGTGACCATCGGCGACCGTTGCCGCATCGACGCCCATGTCACCATCGGCCCCGGCAGTACGCTGGGTCATGCTTGCTGGCTGAACGCCGGCGCGCGCGTGGGGCGCAACTGTCATTTCGGTGACCGGGTCATCCTGCAACCCAATGCGGTCGTGGGGGCGGACGGGTTCTCTTATGTGACGCGCGACCTCGCGAACGAGGAGCGGGCCTTCCTGAACATGGGCCGTGAACCGCTGACTCCGCCGGCGGACGGCAAGCGCCACCGCATCCACAGCCTTGGCGGCGTGGTTCTGGGGGACGACGTCGAGATCGGCGCGAATTCCTGCGTTGATGCCGGCACGATCCGCGCGACGCGGGTGGGCCGGGGCACCAAGATGGACAATAACGTTCAGGTCGGCCACAATTGCATCATCGGCGAGGATTGCATCCTGTGCGGTCAGGCCGCAATGGCGGGGTCCGGCGTGTTGGGCGACCGTGTGGTCATGGGCGGGCGTGCGGGAACGAAAGACCACATCACCGTCGGCAACGATGTGGTCATGGCCGCGGCTTCCGGACTTTATGTCAGCGTGAAGGATGGGTCGTTCATCATGGGCCAGCCCGCGATGGACATGCCCAGCTACCGCGCGCGCGAAAAGGGGCTGCGGCGTCTGCCACAGATGCTGCGCGACATCGCCGCATTGCAGAAACAGGTTCCCAAAGACGGTTCGAGTGATTAAATCGCAGGCACCGATCACAGGAGCCGCGACCATGAGTGTTCAGGACAAAGTCATCGCAATCCTTGCCGAACAGGCGTTGCTGGATGTCTCGGACGTGACGCTGGATGACACGCTCGAGACCCTTGGCATCGACAGCATGGGTCTGGTCGAGACGATCTTCGGGATCGAGGAAGCCTTCGACATCACGGTCCCTTTCAATGCCAACGCGCCGGCTGAAAGCGGATTTGACGTCACCTCTGTCCGCGCCATCGTCGCGGCTGTGCAGGACCTTGTGAAAGAACGGGTCTGACGGCGGTGCGCCGGGTCGTCATCACCGGGGCCGGCACGATCAATCCGCTGGGTCACGATGTGCCGACGACGCTTGCGGCGATGCAGGCGGGGACCTGTGCGATCGGACCCCTTGATATTCGCGACGTCGACCGGTTGCAGATCCGCATTGGCGCGCAGGTGCGCGACTATGACGAGGCCGCTCACTTCAGCCGTCAGGACCTGACGCTGTTCGACCGGTTCACCCAGTTCGCGCTGATCTCTGCCGCACAGGCCATGGCGCAGGCGGGTCTGATCATCGGCGAAGCGACCGCGCACCGCGCCGGTGTGATCCTTGGCACATCCGGCGGCGGATTGAACACGCAGGACGACAACTATCGCGCGGTCTATCAGGACGGAAAGGACCGTGTGCATCCCTTCATCGTGCCGCGCCTGATGGCCAATGCGGCGGCGAGCCATGTGTCGATCGGGCACAATCTGCGCGGACCGGTGTTCACCGTCTCCACGGCCTGCGCGTCGTCCAACCACGCGATGGGGCAGGCGTTGGCCACGATCCGCAGCGGGCAGGCCGACGTCATGCTGACCGGTGGGACCGAGGCGATGCTGTGTTTCGGCGGCATCAAGGCATGGGAGGGGCTGCGTGTCATGTCGCGCGATGGCTGCCGCCCGTTCTGCGCAAGCCGCAACGGCATGGTGCAGGGCGAGGGCGGCGCGGTATTCGTGTTCGAGGATCGCGATCACGCGCTGGCACGCGGCGCGGATATCCTGTGCGAAGTCGCGGGTTTCGCCATGTCGTCGGATGCGGCCGATATCGTCACGCCGTCTGCAGAGGGGGCCGCGCGGGCCATGCAGGGTGCGCTTGCGGATGCGGGCTTGGCGGCAGAGGATATCGGCTACATCAACGCGCATGGCACGGGCACCACGGTAAACGACCGGACTGAAACGCAGGCGATCCGCGCGGCCTTCGGCAGCCATGCGGACCGGCTGGCCGTCTCATCCACCAAGGCGATGCACGGGCATCTGATCGGCGGGACCGGTGCTGTCGAACTGCTGGCCTGCATCATGGCTCTGCGCGACGGGGTGCTGGCACCGACAATCGGATTGAGCGAGCCTGATCCGGCCTGTGACCTCGATTACGTGCCGCAGATGGCGCGGCAGGCCAAGGTTGCGGCGGTGTTGTCGAATGCCTTTGCCTTTGGCGGATTGAATGCGGTGCTGGCCCTGCGCCGCGCATGAAAAGACCGCCCCGCGACAATCGCGGGGCGGTCGAATGATCGTCCGGACGGATTACTGCGCGTTGACGCTGTCGAAACCGGCAGTGAAGCCCGAAAGCGAGACTTCCAGGATCACTTCCTGGTCGGGCGCGGCGGCAGGCACCATGCGCAGGACGGCCCTGCTCCCGCGCTTCATCTGGGCGACTTCGGCGTCGGTAAAGCCGATACGCGCGACGCAGCCGGCGGCATTGCAGAATGTGAAGGGATAGACCTTCGGTTCGCTGCTATCCACCGTCAGGCGCAACTGCTGGGTCAGCAGGGTCTCGAGCGGCACGACGATGGTCGCACCGGCAGCGGCTTCTTGACCCTCGGGCAGCGGGAATGTGCTGATTTCCGCGACGCTGTTGCCATCGGCGTCCTCAAGCAACTGGTAAAGCTGGCACGGATCCAACTGGCCTTCTTCCGCCTTCAGGCAGCGCAAGGACCAGTCGCCAAAGGTTTCACGGACGTAGGGCTGACCGACCTGCGGTGCGGCCTGCGCCGTATCGGTTGCGGGTGCCGCAGCGTCCGCAGGCGCGTCTGTCGCGGGCGCCTCAGTGGCCGGTGCATTAGTGGCCGGTGCATCAGTGGCGGGGGCATCAGTGGCCGGAGCGTCGACTGCGGGGGCCTCTGCTGCCGGGGCATCCGTGGCGGGGCTGTCCGTCGGCGCGGCCTCCGTCGCGGGTGCGGGGGCTTCTGTCGTGGCGGCGTCGGGGGCGGGCGCATCGGTCGTCTGCGCCAGCACCGCGGCGGGGGCCGCTGTCAGCAAAAGGGCGGCCAGTGCGGGGCTGAGGGCGAATTTCATTGCAGGATTCTCCGGGTCATGGGTCTGGTGCGCGGCGTAACACGCCGCATCCACGCTGTCAGGGGCAAAAATCCGTGATGCGCGGGCCGTGTCACAAAAGGAAAAGGGTTCACGCATGAACCCTTTTCCCAGTTGCTCCCTGTCGGACTTTGCCGACGAATTGGGCAGACGCTAGGCGATGATCGGGCACAGGTCAACATGCAAGACCGCAGAAAAAAGCCGCGCCCGAAGGCGCGGCAAGTCTGACAGGGAGGAAGTCGCCCGACGTCCCCGGGGGACAATGGAAACACCGGGCCTCTTTGTTCTGGCATAGAGTGGTTAAGGATGTATTTTGACGCGACTGGATTGCGGGGGGCGGCATGGCGGACAGCATCTTCATCGGTGGCGGCGGCGAGGACTATGGCGAGGCGCAGGTGCTGTTGCTGGACAAGTCCAACCGCCACGGGCTGATTGCGGGGGCCACGGGCACCGGCAAGACGGTCACGCTGCAGATCCTCGCCGAAGGGTTTTCGGCCGCCGGGGTGCCGGTGTTCCTGTCGGACGTGAAGGGCGATCTGTCGGGACTGGCAGCGTCCGGTTCGGCGGATTTCAAGTTGCACGATGCCTTCATGACGCGGGCCGCCACCATCGGCCTCGACCTGCAATACACCGCTTTTCCGGTGACGTTCTGGGACTTGCTGGGCCAGCAGGGCCACCCGATCCGCGCGACCGTGGCCGAGATGGGGCCGTTGCTGCTGTCGCGCCTGCTGGACCTGACCGATGTGCAGGAAGGTGTGCTGAACGTCGTCTTTCGCGTCGCCGACGAGGAAGGTCTGCCGCTGCTCGACCTCAAGGACCTTCAGGCGCTGCTGGTCTGGGCCGGGCAGAACGCCAAGGACCTGTCGCTGCGCTATGGCAATGTCGCGGCCAGTTCCGTGGGTGCGATCCAGCGGCAATTGCTGGTGCTGGAATATCAGGGCGGCAACGCATTGTTCGGTGAGCCCGCGCTGGAGCTGGCGGACATGATGCGGCTGGCCCCCGACGGACGGGGGCAGATCAACATCCTGGCCGCCGACCAGTTGATGCAATCGCCGAAGCTGTATTCGACATTCCTGCTGTGGCTGCTGTCAGAGCTGTTCGAGGTGCTGCCCGAGGTCGGCAACCCCGACAAGCCGAAGCTGGTGTTCTTCTTTGACGAGGCGCATCTGCTGTTCGACGGCGCGCCCAAGGTGCTGGTGGACAAGGTCGAACAGGTCGCCCGCCTGATCCGGTCCAAGGGCGTCGGCGTCTATTTCATCACGCAGAACCCTGCGGATGTGCCCGACGACGTGCTGGGGCAGCTGGGCAACCGGGTGCAGCACGCCCTGCGCGCCTTTACCGCCCGCGACCGGCAAGACCTGCAGAAGGCCGCAGAGACCTACCGCGACAACCCGGATTTCGACACCTCGGAAGCGATACAGCAGGTCGGCACCGGCGAGGCGTTGACCTTGATGCTGGATGCGAAAGGCGCGCCCCTGATGGTGCAGCGCACCCTGATCCGGCCGCCATCGTCGCAGTTAGGGCCGATTGATCTGCCGGTGCGGGCGACGCTGATGGCCAATTCGCCAATGGCCGGGAAATACGACACGCCGATCGACCGCGAAAGCGCGTTCGAGATGCTGACCAAACGTGCGGACGCGGCGGCGGCAGAGGCCGCCAAGGCAGAAGCGTCAGAGGCGGAAACCGAGGCGCGCGAGCGTGAATTCAAGCAGGCCCGGCGATACGACGCGTCACAGGCCGGGCGATCCACGTCACGCAGGCGGTCCGACACGCAGGATCAGGGGTTCGGTGGCGCGGTGGCCAGTGTCATCGTGAAAGAGCTGAAGGGCACGACGGGCCGCCGGATCGTGCGTGGCATACTGGGTGGGTTATTCCGGGGGCGTTGAGGATGACCCACACGGAAGACAGGAACGGAGCGGCGGACACATAGGTCGCCGCTTCGATCGCGAAGGTGACAGCCTACCAGAAGACCCTGCGCCTGGCGTGGGCACACCATGATCTCACCACCTCCGGGTCGCGCCCTACAGCGGCCTGATCTTCAGGGTGGCGAGGCGGTTCTCGTCCTTTTCCATCACCTCGAACCGGAAGCCGTGGAACGAGAAGACCTGGCCTTCGACAGGGATGATCTGGGCCTCATGGATCACCAGACCGGCGACGGTATTCGCCTCGTCGTCGGGCAGGTTCCAGTCGTGGGCGCGGTTCACGTCGCGGATCGTCATGGACCCGTCGATCAGATAGGCGCCGTCGTCGGTCCTGGTGATGATGTAGTCGTCTTCCTCGTCGAACTCGTCCGCGATCTCGCCCACGATCTCTTCGATGATGTCTTCCAGCGTCAGAAGGCCCTGCAACGCGCCATATTCGTCCACGACCAGCGCAAAGTGTGTCTTGCGCTTGAGGAACTGCCGCATCTGTTCGTCCAGCGCCGTCGTCTCTGGCACGAAGTAGGGTGGCATCGCGACGTCCATGATGTCCACGCGGGTCATGCGGTCGGCGCCGTCCACGTCGGCGTTGTGCATGGCGCGCAGCAGGTCCTTGGCGTGGATGACACCGACGATGTTCTCTGGATCGTCGCGGTAGAGCGGCAGGCGGGTATGCGCGGATTCAAGACATTGACGCAGGATCTCGACGGCGGGTTGATCCGCGTCGACCATCTCGATGCCCGACCGGTGCAGCATGACCTCTTCCACCGTCCGGTCCGACAGATCGAGGGCACCGAGGATGCGGTCGCGGTCTTCCTTTTCGACGACACCTTCGGAGTGTCCCAGTTGCAGGGCACCGGCAATTTCCTCGCGCACCGCAAGGATGTGACTGTCCGGATCGGTGCGCACACCAAACAGATACAACACCCCGCGCACGAAATAGCGCACGGCCGTCACTATCGGAGAGAAGACGATCACGACGATCTGGATCGGGCGGGCGACCAGTGCCGCAGTGCTTTCCGGTTTGGTGATGGCGTAGGTCTTGGGCAGCACTTCGGAGAAGATCAGCACGAGCAGGGTCATCACGAGGGTCGCCACCGCGACGCCGTTCTGGCCGAAAAGCTTGGTCAGCAGCGCGGTCGCCAGCGATGTAGCCAGGATGTTGACGACATTGTTGCCCAGCAGGACGGAGCCGATCAGGCTTTCGCTGTCTTCGGTCAGGTCCAGCGCCTTTCGCGCCCCGATGCTGCCCCGGTCGGCGGCTCCGCGCAATTTACCGCGTGACGCGGCGGTCAGGGCGGTTTCGGAACCGGAAAAGAAGGCTGACATGACCAGCAGCAAGAGGATGCCGCCTGCCGTCAGCCAGAAGGAGGCATCGAGAAGGGTCGCGCCGGTCGAGGAGGGGTCCATGATCTGCTTTCTGGGGACGTTTGCGTGTTTATGGGGTCGGGCGTCCGCCGCATCAAGGGGTCGTGACCTTGCGGGCCAGCGGATGGTGGGTCAGGACAAGGTCGCTCAGCGCCTGGTCGAGGACATGGGTGTAGATTTCCGTGGTCGCGACGTCGGCATGGCCCAGCATGATCTGGATGGCTCGCAGGTCAGCGCCGCCCGCCAGCAGATGCGTGGCGAAGGCGTGGCGCATGGTGTGCGGCGTCACGTTGTCCGGCGGCACGCCGGCGGCGGTGGCAAGTTCCTTGATCAAGAAAAAGAACCGCTGCCGGGTCATGTGCCCGATCTTGCCGCGCGTCGGGAAGAGGTATTTCGAGATCGGCTTGCCCGCCAGCCGCCGCACCTCTTGCAGGCTGTCCCATTCCGCAAGCCAGGCGGTGACGGCGGTGCGGGCGGGAGGGGACAGTGGCACAAGCCGTTCCTTGCCACCCTTGCCGCGCACCAGCAGCATCCGGGGATCGCCGCGCGCGGCAGAGACCGGCAGCGTCACCAGTTCCGTGACGCGCATGCCCGTGGCGTACAGCAGTTCCATCAGGCAGGTGTTCCGGGTGGCGTCCACATCGCAATCGCGGGCCGCCTGCAGCAGGCGGCCGACCTCGTCGATGGTCAGGGTCTTTGGCAGGGATTTGGACTTGCCCGGGCCCTTGATGCGGATGGCCGGATTGTCGGGCCGCCAGCCTTCCTCGAAGGCGAACCGGAACAGCTGGCGGATCGAAGACAGCCGCCGGGCGCGTGTGGCCCGCGAAAGTCCCTGTGCATCGCAGTCGATCAGATAGCCTTCGATGTCGTCCTGCGTTGCGGTGGCGAAATGCAGGCCCTTGTCGGCCAGCCAATCCGCCGCGTCGGACAGGTCGCGCGCATAGGCAAGCTGCGTATTGCGCGCGGCGTCCAATTCGGCCGCCTGTGCCGCGACAAAGGTCTGTATCCAGCGCGCCATGCCATCCGGTCCGGTCATCGCGTGCGGTCCAGCAGCAGCATTTGCAAGGCGGCCCGTCGCGCCGTGTCGGTCAGACCGGCGCGACGCAGTACCAGCAGCGCATCGGTGACGGACCGCGCGTCGCCCGCCACGCCCGCGTCCAGGAACGGCAGAACGCGCAGCAGCGCCTCGCCCAGTTTGTCCGCGACCATCAGGTCGACGAACACCTGTGGCGGCGCGCTGTTTGAAAAGCCGGCGACGACGGCTTCCTCGATCGCCGTGTCGGGCTTCACATCCGCGAAATCTTCGGTCGCAATGGCCCGCAGCAAGGGCGGAACTCCGGGCTGCTGGGCCGCGGCGACGTAATCGTCGGACAGCAGAGTGACCGTGGTCGCGATCTGTGAAGCAGCGCCCGTCAGATCGAAGCGGGAGATCGGCCCGGCATAGAGGTCGGCAAAGGGCACTTCGGCCCGGATCGCCTGCATCGCCGACCAGACGGGTGGAAGCGTCTCGGCGATGGCGTCGGCATCGCCTGCGTTGATCGCCGCGTTAAACTTCTGAAAGGCGTCGAGCCGGTCCCAGACTCCGCCCGACGCGGCTGGTGTCACGCCGGTCATCACGCGGGCAAGATCCTGCGCCGACAACGCGCCATGCAACGCCAACCGTTCGGCGGCATCGAGGCGGGCCTTCTCGCCCACGGTGTCGCGCAGGTCCGCATGGGCAAAGGCCAGCGGCAGTCGTCCGGTGGACAAGCCTTCGCCAATCGCCTCGCGCATCCGAAAGATCAGAGGGCTCAGCCGTTCGGGCGGCGGCAGGGGGGCGGCGGGATCGACCAGATCGGCATCGAGGAACCGCGACAGCAGCGCATCCTCGGCCTCTGACACATCGCCCAGGGCGCGGTGGGTGTTGAGGGTCAGCGCCGCCGCCATCCAGTCGCCGCCACGTGCGGTGCAGAAGATTCGCGCCGGATAGGTGGGGGCCAGACCGGGTGCGGTCAGCATCGCGGCACAAGGTTGATCCTCGGTCCCGGTCAGCAGCGCCACGTCGAACCAGCGCCGGAACAGCGCCGGTTCGGTCGGGTCGGCGGCGCGGATCAGGTCCATCGCCTGCGGCAGGTCGGCCAGGTCCAGCAACTTGTCGATCCGCGCCAGCAATAGGGTCCGGTCGTCGCCGGGCGGCGGCAGTGCCTCGGTCAGCAGCAGAGTCCTGAACAGATCGCGCAGCGCCGGCAGCGCCGGTTCGCCTTCCGCCTGGATCAGTGTTGTCAGAGTGTCGACATCGCTATTGACCCAAAGGGTCGGCGGCAGGCCCGTCACGTCCTGTCCCAGCGTGCCGACAGCCTTCGGGGCTGCGGCGTCCAGCGGTGTCACGGTGATCGGCGGTGTACCGGTACCCTCCGCCACGGGGGGCTCGTTGGGGTTCGGGCGCGCCGGGGCAGGGGTCGTGGCGGCCGCCGGGGCAGGTGGCGGTTCGACCGACTGCGACAGCCAGTCGATGGCCGACAGCGGGCGGTCCGACTGGGCCGCGACGGGCGTGGCCAGAACGGCAAGGACCAGACAGGTCGCGCGCAGCGGCACGGCTATTGCGTCTCGAGCGTGACGGGGCGGGTCACCTGGGTGCTGGGCGGAGCGAAATCACCGGGAAAGAACAGCGGTCCCGCGTAGGCGTAGGCGATCAGCGCCAGGCCCGCGAGGATCGCCAGAAAGAGAAGTGCCTTGATCAGTCGCCACATGTGCCTGAATTCCGTCTTGCCTGTTGCCCGACCTCAAGGGGCGGGTTCCGCCTGTTTATATATGGCCTTTTCGGCAAGATCACGCCATTCAGGGGCACAAATCGAAACTCGGCGGCACGCAGCCTGTCCGGGGCAGGAAAAAGGGACGCATGCGGCCGTGATCGACAGCGACCAGACGCACCAGCGCTATGGCCTGCGCCGCACGGTCGTGTTGGTTGGCATGATGGGGTCCGGCAAGACCGCCATCGGCCGCGCCCTGTCGCAGCGGTTGCACGTGCCGTTCCTGGACAGCGACGCCGAGATCGAGACGGCAGCCAACGCCAGCATCGCGGAGATTTTCGCCCGCGACGGAGAGCCTTTCTTTCGGCGCCGCGAATCGGAGGTGATCGCCCGGTTGCTGACCGGCGACCCCTGCATCCTGTCGACGGGCGGCGGGGCGTTTCTGGCCAAGCGCAATCGCAAGCTGATCAAGAAGCACGGTGTCGCGGTCTGGCTGAACGCCCCGCTCGCGCTGCTGTGGGACAGGGTGCGGCACAAGGATTCCCGCCCGTTGTTGCGTACGGCGAACCCGCACGCCACCCTGTCCGACATCTTTGCCGATCGCACGCCGATCTACGCCAAGGCGAAGCTGCACCTTGCGGTCAGCCAGCGCGCCTCGATCGAGGAGACGACGGCGAGCGTGCTGGAGCTGTTGCTGACCCGCCCCGACATTCTGGAGAGACTGCCATGACCACCACCGTTGCCGTCGCCTTGCCCGGGCGTGAATACGACGTGCTGATCGGCACCGGACTACTGGCCGGGGCAGGACACCGCATCGCAGCCCTCGGCGGGCGGCGGCATGTCGCGATCCTGACGGATGCAACCGTAGCGGGGCTGCATCTGGCGACCTTGCAGGCGGCGCTGGCCGACGCGGGCCTGACATCCGACGCCAAGGTGTTGCCCGCCGGGGAAGGCACGAAAAGCTGGGCCGCATTGGAAGCGTGCTGCGATTTCCTGTTGGACCAGAAGGTCGAGAGGGGCGATGTGGTGGTCGCCTTCGGCGGCGGCGTCGTGGGCGATCTGGGCGGATTTGTCGCCGCGATCCTGCGCCGGGGTGTCCGCTTCGTGCAGATTCCGACGACGCTTCTGGCACAGGTCGACAGTTCCGTCGGCGGCAAGACCGGCATCAACACCCTACATGGCAAGAACCTGATCGGGGCGTTCCATCAGCCCAGCCTCGTGCTCGCCGACATTGACCTGCTGGCGACACTGCCGCGCCGCGACTTTCTGGCGGGCTACGGCGAGGTCGTGAAATACGGTCTGCTGGGGGACGCGGCGTTCTTCGACTGGCTGGAATCGAACGCGCCCGCGATGGCCGACGGCGATATCTCGGCCCGCGTCCATGCTGTCACCCGATCCGTGCAGATGAAGGCCGAGATCGTGCTGCGCGACGAGACAGAGCAGGGCGATCGCGCATTGCTGAACCTGGGCCACACCTTCTGTCATGCGCTGGAAAAGGCGACCGACTACTCCGACCGCCTGCTGCACGGCGAAGGCGTGTCAATCGGTTGTGCGCTGGCGTTCGAACTGTCTGCCCGTCTTGGCCTGTGCAGTCAGGAAGACCCCAGCCGGGTTCGCGCGCATCTGAAGGCGATGGGGCAGAAAGTCGATATCCGTGACATTGGCGGCGACATACCGGACGCGGAAACGTTGCTGGGCTGGATGGGGCAGGACAAGAAGGTCATCGCTGGCAAGTTGCGCTTCGTGCTGGCACGCGGGATCGGCCAGGCTTTCGTCACGTCGGATGTGCCAGCCGACAAGGTGCTGGGCGTCCTGCGCGACGCTGCCTGACGGTTCGCGGGACCAAACGCAAAAGCGCCGCCCCGAGGGGCGGCGCGTTGCCTTAGAACGGGATTTCGTCGTCCATGTCGCCCCGGCCGCCGCCGCTGCCCGACGACGAACCGCCGCCTGCGTTGCCGCCGCCATAGCCGCCGCCCTGATCGTAGCCGCCGCCACCGTAGCCGCCACCGCTGTCGCCGCCGTAGCCACCCGTATCACCGCCGCGACCGCCACCGCCGCCGCCGGGGCTGTCGAGCATGGTCAGCACCGTGCCGGGACCCTGTAGCACGACCTCTGTGCTGTAGCGGTCGGCACCGGATTGGTCCTGCCATTTGCGGGTCTGAAGCTTACCCTCGATATAGACCTTGGAGCCTTTCTTGAGGTATTTCTCGGCCACGCCGACCAGACCTTCCTGGAAGATGGCTACGGTGTGCCATTCGGTCTTTTCCTTGCGCTCGCCCGAGTTGCGGTCCTTCCACGTCTCGGACGTGGCGATGCGCAGGTTGCACACCTTGCCGCCGTTGCCGAAGGTGCGGACTTCTGGATCGGCCCCGAGATTGCCGATCAGAATGACCTTGTTGACCGATCCTGCCATGTGACGTTCCTAACGATTCTGCATTTCGCCCTGTGTGGCAGATTCCGCCGGGAAGGTGAACCGATCAAGGCTGGCGTCAAAACCGATTTGAGGTATGGTGTCGCCATTGAAACGGGGGATGGGTGAAGACATGCGGATTTGGAGTCTGGGACTGACGACGACGCTTGCGCTGACGGGGGCTGCTGCCACCGCCGACACCGTCTCCACCTCTTCGCGCATGGCGCTGTTTCAAAGCCAGCTCTCGGTCCTCGATAATCGCGCCGCCTCGCAATACAGCAACTCTGTCCGGTTGCAGCCACCGCGCGCGGTCGTGCCGACGGCCGCGACCGTCACGCCGGGCTACACCGGGCGTTACAACGGCCCGTATCTGACGCTGGCGCGCAGTGCTGCCCGCAACCACGGCATCCCGGAGGACCTTTTCCTGCGCCTCGTGCAGCAGGAATCGGGGTGGAATGCGCAAGCGCGATCCCACAAGGGCGCGCTGGGACTTGCGCAGCTGATGCCGGCCACGGCGCGCATCCTGGGTGTCGATCCCCGCGATCCGGTGCAGAACCTCGAAGGGGGCGCGCGCTACCTCAAGCAACAATACGCAAAGTTCGGCAACTGGCCGCACGCGCTAGCGGCCTACAACGCGGGTCCGGGCGCGGTCGAGCGATATCGCGGCATCCCGCCCTATGCCGAGACGCGCAACTACGTCCGCGTCATCTGGGGCAACTAGGCGCCTTCGGCCATGTCCTTGAACTTTTGGGCCACTGACATCACATCCGGGTCCCGCAGGCGCGGAATGATGCGGTAGACCGCGTTCACCGCCAAAAACAGCGAGAACAGCGCCAGACCCACGCACAGTCCAGTCACGAGGGTCTGACCATAGACCTGGTGCGACAACCACCCGAATGCCTTGTCGATCCCGCCGGCCGCGTTCGGGTCGTGCCGCCACGCGGCAATTCCCATCAAAAGACCGATGATCAGCACCGACACGCCTTGCGCGGCAAGGCCGATCTGCAGCAGGCGGTTCCAGTGCAGGGTGAAATGATTGGCCTGCAACTTTTCGCGGTAGGATTGGGTCCAGGCCTGATGCAGGTAGTAGATGCCGGCCCCTATGGTGATGAGCCCGACCCCGCCAAGCACGATCTGGCCACCTGGCCAAGACATCAGGCGCGACAGGTAGAAGGCAGTCTTCGACCCCTCGCCGTTGTCGGTGCTGCCAAAGATCAGCGCCAGCGTCGCAACGCCAAGTGCACCGTGGATCAGGCCGGTGACGGTCTGACCGCCACGGGCCACGATGCCCTTGGCCTCCGTGCCTTCATCCTCGAGGTCGAAAGCGGCGTCGACCAGCCGCCACGCCATGTAGGCGAACAGTCCCAGCGCCACGATTGAAAGCGCCAGAATGCCGAAAGGCGAACGTTCAACCATCGACAGGGCTTCGGAAGTGCCTTTGGCGGCGCCACCGCGCCAGATCGCGAACAATGATATGCCCGAGATGATGGCGTAGACCATCGCGCGACCCGCGTAGCCCGCGCGCATCACCGGCATCGCCCAATTCAGGTTCTCGTCAGACATCGTCATTCCTTGCTGTGTCACACTCGCCGCGTCAGGGATGCAATGCGCCACCGATCCTCCTTGTTCCGCCGCGGCAGCATATTGGGCTGCGCGACGCTTTGCTTTAAGCTGAACGGTGTCCGTGTTTGTCGCCGACAGGCCATCCCGACCGAAAGATTGCAAAGGCTGTGCTCACTTCGCTTCCCTTCCGGCTGAAAGGCCTTTTCTCACATATATGGGCTCCGATTTCGGCCTATGCGTTCCTTGGCCTGTTGGCTGCCGTGATTGCCGTGGCGCTCCGCGACCTGATCCCGTCGTCATGGGCGTTTCGGATCGGTGCGGACGCCATCGACGGCCTTTTGAACATCATCGCCTCGTCGATGCTGGCGGTCACGACCTTTTCCGTTTCGATCATGGTCACGGCCTTTGCCGCCGCTTCCGACACCGCGACGCCACGCGCCTTCCTGCTGCTCAAGACCGATCGGACAGCGCAGCGGGTGTTGGCCAGTTTCATTGGGGCGTTCATCTTTTCGCTCGTCGGGATCATCAGTCTGAAGATCGGGATCTACGGGGAAGGCGGACGTGTGATCCTGTTCGCCGCGACGATCCTCGTGCTGGTCCTGATCATCTTCAACCTTGTGCGCTGGATCGGGCATCTGACGGATTTCGGTCGGCTGGGTGACACGATGAAACGGGTCGAGGACGCCGCCGCCGATGCCATGTCCCGCAGGCTCGAGACGCCCTGGCTGGGTGCCAATCCGATGCACCGCGACACACCGCCCGAAGGGACCGTGCCATTGCGCAGCGATGCGGTCGGCCACGTCCAGTTCATCAACCTCGGCAGTCTGAACACCTGTGCCGCAGAGGCCGGTTGCAACATCTACATCGATGTCCTGCCGGGAGAGTTCATCTACGATGGCTCTGTTCTTGCCCATGTGCTGAACGGGCCCGTCGGTGAAGACTACGACACCTTGCTGGGCCAGATCCGCGACTGCTTCGAGATCGGTATGGACCGCAGTTTCGATCAGGACCCGCGGTTCGGCATGATCACCCTGTCGGAAATCGCAAGCCGCGCCCTGTCGCCAGCCGTCAATGACCCCGGCACGGCCATCGACGTGGTGCGGCGCATGACGCGGGTGCTGTCGCTGTGGCAGGACCGGTCGGTGGCGGATGTGGAATTTCCGCACCTCTGGATCCGGGGTTTGCAGTCCGACGAAATGCTGCGCGACGCGTTCGCGGCGCTCAGTCGGGACGGCGCTGCGCTGTATGAAGTGCAGGTCAGCGTGCAGAATGCACTGCTGGCGCTGGTGCGGCTGAACCCGTCGATCTTTGCAAAAGGTGCCGTCGCGCAATCAGGCCGCGCCATGAGCTTTGCGCGAAAGGCCATGCTGATCGCGGATGACATCGCCCGCCTCGAGGCGATCACACAGGACATCAGGGCCACCGCGGCATTGCCTGCGCCCGGTTCGCCTTTGACGCAAACCTGACCGCTATTCCGCGGCAATCTGGATCACCGGTTCCATCGCCGCAAGATCGGCGTCGGACAGGTGGCACTTGATTTGAAGGCCGTCCGGCATGTTGCGCATCGGCGGCACCTTGCGGTCGCACAGATTGCCCGGCACTTGATGCTTGCGCGGGCAGCGCGTCTGGAACGGGCAGCCGGGGGGCGGGTTCATGGCGGACGGAATATCGCCTTCCAGCACAATATGCTTCTTCACGACGCGCGTGTCGGCGATGGGGACGGCAGAGAGCAGCGCCTCTGTGTAGGGGTGGTAAGGGGGCGAGAAGACCTGATCGGTGGTGCCCAGTTCGACGACATGGCCCAGATACATGACCAGCACGCGGTCCGACAGATAACGGACGATGGACAGGTCGTGACTGATGAACAGCAGCGTCGTCCTGTGTTCGCGCTGAATGTCCATCAGCAGATCGGCGACCGCCGCCTGCACCGACACATCAAGCGCCGAGACGGGTTCGTCTGCCACCACGATCCGCGCATCGCCCGCAAAGGCGCGTGCGATCCCGACCCGCTGTTTTTGCCCGCCCGACAATTGGCGCGGCATCTGGTCCGCAAAGGCGCGGGGCAGCTTCACCAGATCGAGGAGTTGCAGCATCCTGTCCCGGCGCGCCGCGTCGTCGCTGCCGATCCGAAAGATTTCCAGCGCGCGGATGATCTGGCGGCCCACGGTCATCGACGGGTTCAGCGTGTCGAAGGGGTTCTGGAACACCATCTGCACGTCGGCCACGTTCTTGGTGCTGCGTCGTTCGATCGGCACGTCGCCGATGGACGCATTGTCCAGCATGATCGCACCGCTGGTCGCGGTTTCCAGCCCCATCAGCACCTTGGCGAAGGTGGACTTGCCGCAGCCGGATTCGCCCACGATGGCGAGGGTCTCGGCGGCCCGGGCGTCGAAGGACAGGCTCTCGTTCGCCTTCACCACCTTGGTGCCGCCGCCGAACATCGCATTGGCGCTGACCTGATAGTATTTCTTCAGGTCGTCCATCCGTAGGACGACGTCGCCGGCCTCGGTCTTGGGCTTCTGGACGGCATCGGTGATCGGCGCGTTCCAGTCGATCTCGTCGAATTTCACGCAGCGGGTCATGTGGCGTGCGTCACCCTTGATCTGCCGCATCGCTACGGGGCCTGCATCGCAGCGCCCGGCCTCGAAATAATCGCAGCGGGGGCCGAAGTTGCAGCCCTCGGGCCGTTCGTGGGGCAGGGGAAAGTTGCCGGGGATCGCCTTGAGCGGACGTGTGGTCTTGGAGGCACCTGGCAGGGGAATCGACCGGAAGAGCGCCTGCGTGTAGGGATGCTGCATCTCGTCGAAGACGTCCTTGATGCTGCCGCGCTCTACCGCCTCGCCGGAATACATCACGTTGATCCGGTCGCAGGTTTCCAGAACGAGGCCAAGGTTGTGGCTGATGAACAGCATCGAAGTGCCGTATTTGCGGCCCAGATCCTTGACCAGTTGCACGACAGCCGCCTCGACCGTCACGTCAAGCGCTGTCGTCGGTTCATCGAGGATCAGCAGCGCGGGTTTTGACATCAGCGCCATCGCGATGACAATGCGCTGCTGCTGGCCGCCGGACAACTGGTGCGGATAGGCCTTCAGGATGCGTTCGGGGTCCGGCAGCTTGACGTCGCTGACGGTTTCCAGCGCGCGGGAATAGGCGTCCTTCTCGCTGATGCCTTCGTGGATCATCGGGACTTCCATCAGCTGCCGGCCGATCTTCATCGCGGGGTTTAGCGACGCCATCGGTTCCTGGTAGATCATCGCGATCTCGCGGCCCCGGATCGCGCGCAGGCGTTCGGGGGACATGGTGTTCATCTCCTCCCCCTTGAACTTGATGCTGCCGCCGACGATGCGGCCGTTCACGCCAAGGTCCTGCATGACGCCCAGGGCCACCGTGGATTTGCCGCAACCGGACTCGCCCACGAGGCCCAGGGCTTCGCCCGGCATGATGGTGGCGGAAAAATCCATGACGGCAGGGATTTCACGCAGGCGCGTGAAGAAGCTGATCGACAGCCTGTCGATTTCAAGGATCGGCCCGGTGTAGGTCTCGGTCATGGCGATATCCTTGGAAGTGTCAGAAATGGGGTGAAGGCAGAACCGGACCCCGGAATATTTCGGACCAAAAGAAAGGGGTGCTGCGCATCAGTCGCGCAGGCTTTCTTCGCGCAATCCGTCGGCCAGCAGGTTCAAGCCGAGAACGAGGCTGAGCAGGGCAATGGCAGGTGGCAGGGGCGGGTGGACGAAGACCAGCAAGAGCTTGCGGCCTTCGTTGATGGTCGATCCCCAGTCGGGGCTTTCGGGCGGCAGGCCAAGACCGAAGAATCCCAGCGTGCCGAGCAGGATCGTCGTGTAACCGATGCGCAGGCAGAAATCGACGATCAACGGCCCGCGCGCGTTGGGCAGGATTTCCCACAGCATGATGTACCAGGGTCCTTCGCCGCGGGTCTGGGCGGCGGCAACGTAATCGCGCGTCTTGATGTCCATCGTCAGGCCCCGGACGATGCGGAACACCGTCGGCGCATTGACGAAGACGACCGAGACGAAGACGACGAGGATGCCGGGATTGATGTCGAATCCGTCCAGCCCGCGCGGCATGAAATTCAGCGCCGTGCCGCCTTGCGAAATCAGCGAGAGGTAGAGCCAGCCCATCACCACCAGCACGACTGCCAGGATCGTCGTGCGCTTGGCGGGCTGCGTGTAGTAGCGCGAGTTCAGCAGGACCGTGGCAAAGACCAGCGGAAAGACGAAGAGGAAAG
>NZ_JBMERN010000066.1:0-21152 GCF_049310965.1 Loktanella sp. DJP18
ATAGAGCATGACGGCCAGGCGAATGATCTCTGGGGATGTCTTGAAGTACCGAAAGGGACTGTGTTTTTCCATTCCGAAACGCTACGGCCCGCCCTGCCCGCCTCAAGCAGGTTTCCTCTGACAGTGCCCAATGCTATAGCTTATTGCGGCAAAAAGCTGGTCGAAAAACCAGGACCACCTCTGTCTTCTCGCACAACCCGCGGATGTTCATGTCCTCGATCATCCGCTGGCGCAGCGGGGTGGTGTTCTTCTCCTCCATGGGAACCTCCTGTCTGACGGTGGGAAGACCCCAATCGTCAGCCCAAAAAGCCCAGCCACATAGAAAAACCGTGAAATGACCGACCAACTCCAGCCGCGGGCACCATTGCCGCGCGAGCGGCTTAGTCCATCCGCCCACCAGGTCGATGGCCGCAGTTGACGATGGCTGATTTCAAATTTGAGCTGGCGTCTCTGTCTTGCTGCGCAATGTGCGCAGGACCAGTTCGTAAAGCCTGGCACGCGGGGTTGAAGCCTCGCAAATACCCCGAAGGAGCGCGCTTAGCCATCCACCAGGGACCAGAACCCGTATTTGCGGCCATGCTTCTGCCGAAGCGCTGCGACAAAGCCCTTATGCGTCAGGACTGCACCATAGTCGGTGATCGCTGGCTCCGACGCCTGGCATTCCGCCAGATGGCGCGCGGCATGGCGGTAGCGCGTGGACTTCGCACCCTTTAGCGTGTCCTCGACCATCGCGCGGCGCAGCAGCGTCGCGGCCAGCGGGTGGCGCGCGTCCAGCGCCTCTGCGGCGTGGGTCAGCGTGGTGTAGTTATCGCCGTCCAGCTCATCGGAGCGCGCCTGCACTACCTGTGCGGCCCGATCAAGCGCGGGCCAGTCAACCAGGAAGCTGATCGCCGCGGCTAGGCGAGGATAAATTTCGACAGCATCAAGTGCCTTTTCCTCGGCCTCGATATCGTCAAAATCCGGCAACAAATTGAGGTATTTGCGCAGGGCGCGCGCGTTCAAACCCTGCTCGAACGTGGACCAGAGATGCACCTTCAGATCGTCCAGCTTGCCCAGACGGTCGAGGCAGTCTTCATAAACCTCATCAAGATTGGAATGGAAACTCCGGAAGGGGGTATCCGCCTCGCGCGCCATGGAGGATCGAAGAATATCATAGGCTTCCTGAACGCGCCCCGCGTCGATCAGACGGCGCGCAACATCGGGGGCGATGGTGCCATAGGTCAGTTGCTCGGCCGAATAGCGGGCCATGTAGGCATCGACGTCACCCTGCGCATCGGCCACATCGGCAAGGATGATCGAGCAGGTTGACTGCTTTGCGCGGCGCACGGAGTCTGCGGGCGACGAGGACAGGCCAAAGCGTTCATACGCGGCCAGCTCTTCGGGTGTCGGCGGCGTGTCAGCCCATGTCCTGGTGATCTGTTTGAGATGCTCCAACCCTTCCGGGCCAAGCGCCTCTGCCGTCTCTGGGATGATGCCGTCGAATTCGCCATAGCCCGCATCGGCGACCGCATCGAGGATCCGTTCGGCCAGCGTCTGCGGATTGATCGTGACCCGGGACGCCACCAACCCGATCATCGTGACCGCCTGGTTGAACACGTCACCGACCGAGCCGTTGCTATCATCGGTGCGCTCATGGATGGACGGGGCGAGTTGCAGGAAGGACCAGAGAAGCTCGAACGCCTCGTCCGCGTCCTGCGGCGCGATCACCGTCTCGATCTGAGCCAACAGGCTGTTCAGATCCTTGACGAGCGCGCGCTGCTTGCGCCAGTCGACATAGCTTCGCGACCGCCGCAGAGACGCAAACCGCTTGCGCAGATCCGCGGTCACTTCTTTGGGGCCCTGTGCTGCGCTCAGTTCCATTCGAGCGCGACGCTGCAAGGCCGCGGACCCCTGGACCAGCTCCATCACCAGCTCTGCGAGTTTGGGCGCGCCAAGACTTTCGAGATTGGCTTTGTTCAGGGTTTTCTTGGACATCGCGGTCACTCGAGATCTGTTTCGGAAAACCTTATCCACAAACCGCTCGGGATGACAGAGCGCCCGCAGTCGAGCCGTCGCGTTGATTTCATTGAATATTTGTTGTGCGACTCGTCAAACGTTGACGTGGTGTTGACATGGAATGCGGACAAGCAAAAAGCCCCGCGAGATGCGAGGCCTAAGACTTTGGTATTGTTTGGTAGTTTTGGTTGCGGGAGGGCGCATTGGCCTTGACCGAACCTCTGAGGCACGTATGAATTTTGGCCGAAGACGGACTTAAGATGGCGCGCGCCTGAACCTGCGTGCTGTTCAGCTTCTGTTAGGGCATACAAAAATGGACCGCACCGTCAGATACCTTGGTGTCGAACTTGAAGATGCACTGGCAATATCGGAGGCGTTAGAAATATAGGCGTTTGGGCCGTTCGACATAGACGGCCCAACGCGGTCGTTTACCACTCTATTTCAAGCCGCAGCGCAGCTTCTCGAAAGCTTTCCTTAGATCGACCTTCTCCCACAAGGTTAAAGCCTGCTACCAAAGTTGGGCTGATGGTGCCGGACCAATCTGCTGCTAGCGCGTCGGTCTCGGGCTGCCTCAGAACCGAACTTTTCTGTTGGTTCTGATAAGTGTTCGCCATCAGAGTAACCTGAATAGTTAACTCGAAAGCGAACCCCATGCTCCAGACACTTGGACTTCTTCTAGGCTGCCAACTGCTGGGCGAAATAACCGTGCGGGGCTTTGGCCTGCCAGTGCCCGGTCCTGTTCTCGGTCTTACCCTGCTCGTCCTGTTGCTCGCCGCCATGCCGCCGATTGCCGAACAACTCCGGCCGACCACCACGGTCATCTTGGCGAACCTGTCTTTTCTGTTCGTGCCTGCGGGTGTCGGTGTAATCGGCAACCTCGGTGTCTTATCTGAAGACGGGGTTGCCCTGCTGGCAATCCTGACGCTTTCGACGGTGCTCTCGATGTTAGCTGCTGTGGGAACGTTCATCGGCGTGCGGCGCGCCACCGAACGATGGGCGTCATGACAGACGTCGCAAGCCTGTGGAGCTACCTGTCGACGACGCCGCTGATCTGGCTGACCACGACAATCATCGGATATTTAATCGCTGATGGCGTGGCGCGGCGGTTGCGTAACCCACCTTGGGCCAATCCCGTACTTCTATCGGTGTTGCTGATTGCACCGGTGCTCTGGCTGACACGAACAAACTACACGACGTATTTCGAGGGTGCCCAATTTATTCACTTCCTGCTCGGTCCCGCGACGGTGGCTTTGGCCCTGCCGCTTTGGGACAACAGGGATACGATCCGGACCTCGATCGCTCCGATCGTGTTGGCTTTGCTTGCAGGCTCGATCGTCGCGGCGGGATCGGCCATTCTACTGGCCCGTGCATTTGGTCTGCCCATGGACATCCTGTTGTCGTTGGCACCGAAGTCTACGACCGCGCCAGTAGCTCTCGGTATCTCTGAAGCGATCGGAGGGATACCGGCGCTAACGGCCGTGCTGGTTATCATGACAGGGATCATCGGGGCCGTGACAGTCACCCCTTTGATGAACCTGCTGCGGATCACCGACTGGCGGGCGCGCGGTTTTGCAGTCGGCGTAGCCGCACATGGCATTGGAACGGCCCGTGCGTTTCAGGTGAACGCTGTGGCAGGGGCCTATGCGGGCATCGCTATGGCCCTCAACGCTCTGTTGACAAGCCTCATAGTGCCGCTACTGGTGAGCTGGCTGATTTAAAAGCGACCCCGACGCAGGGCTTGCGAGGAGTGTGTCAGGGGGCTGGGACTCCGGGTAGTATCCGGGTTCCTGCACTTGCCAGAAAAGCGGGCGGCCCTTAGCTGCCATTGATCGAGACTACCTATGCTGCGGTGCGGCCCGTCGAAGCGGCCATTCGTCCATTGTGCAGCATTTTTGAGGGTCAAGCGTCGGTCTGCGGGACGAAGCTGTCCTTCGCTTCAAACGCAAAGGTCCGAATCATGCTGCCGCAGCGTGCGACATCTCGGGGGTAAGCGGCCTGACGGTTGTGCGGCAGAGCAGATGCAGCATCTCGACGAAGCGGACGCGCGATCCCGGCGGGGCATCATCGCCGCAGGGAGAGGACACCCTGCGGCCCCAGACCATCCATCGACAACATATGCACGTCGCAGCCGGACCCGTTCATCCGCGACCCAAATCCACCAAGTATCAGACCTGAACAGTCATTCCGCCACGATTGCCGCCGGCATGGGTGCGGACAATGGGGCAGGCATCGCGCGTGCTGCCCCGATCCGGCAGGTTGCGTCGGCGGCGGGCACCAGTCCGGCACCGAACACCGGGTCCATCCCTTCCGGACCCAGGTCGGTCGCGGCGGCCTTTAGGCGGGCTTTGACCGCGACTGCGGACAGGTCTGGTTCGGCCAGTCGTAACAGCCCCGCCGCAGCCGTGACGAACGGCACGGCAAAGGACGTGCCGGTCTTGGGCCGCGCCCCGCTGACAGAGGCGGCGGTCCAGACATCGACGCCCGGTGCGGCCAAATCGATATGCACACCCTGCACGGCACGGCGATAGACCTGCTGGTCGCGGTCCACCGCCGTCACCGCCAGCACCTCTGCGATCGCGGCGGGGTGCTGCGGCTTGGCGCGTGGCCCCGCGTTGCCCGCAGCGGCCACGACGACGATGTCGCGGTTCGTCACCAGATGGCGCACCAGTTGCGTCAGCGCTGCGTTGGGCGGCCCGGCAAGGCTCAAGTTCAGCACGCCGACATCCTGCTGCGCGACGCGGTCGATGGCATCCAACAATGAGAAGACATCAGCGCGTTCGTCCCCGCCTGTGCGATGGAACGGGTCGATTGCCACAACGCTGGCCTGCGGCACAAGGCCTGGTGACCGCGTATCGGGCCGCCCGACCAGCAAGGCCGCGACGGCGGTGCCATGCAGCGCCCGCGACGCGCCATCCTGCAGGGGTGCAAAATCAAGCACGGTCAGATCAGCGCCCGCAAAGGTCTCGTGGTCGGGGTTCAGCCCAGTGTCGACGACCCCGATGCGCAGGCCCGCCCCACAGCCTTGCGCCCGGTCGGTCGGCAGGGTCCAGCCAAAGCCGGTGCGGATCGGGCAGTCGATGCCGGCGCACCCCGGATCGAACCCCTGTTCGCTGCGGTAATAATGGTTCAGGTCGGCCGTGGTGCCGCTGGGCTGCGCGCGCACCAAGTCGCGCGCGGCCGTCAGCGTCACGCCTTGGGGCGTGCGCAGGCGACGGGCCACCGCATCAAGGCTTTCAAGCGAGCGCTCCTCGATCAGCGTGAATCCCTGTGCCTGCAAGGCTGCAAGGTCGGCGTCGGCCAAGGCCAGCACGACAATCTCATTTGGCACGGCAACAGGCGGCGGTGGGGGTGGCGGCGCAGGGCGCGGGGCCGGCTGCTGGACGCGACGCTGCGGGGTCGGTGCGGCCTGCTGGACACGGCGTTGCGGCGCGCGAATGATGCGTTGGGAGCGGTCACGATCCCGGTCGGCCGGGCCTGCACGGCGCGGACGATCGTCGTCATCATCATCGTCACCGTCATCACCGTCATCATCGTCATCGTCCTGCGCCAAGGCTGCGCCAAAGGACGCGCCGGGGCCACTGGCCAGCACCGGCCCAAGACCGATCAGACCTGCCAGAAACAAGAGCCACAGAGTGCGTGTCATGCGAATTGCCTTTCCATCGCGGTGCGTGTGCAATGATGATACGTTTGCGCAGGGGTGGTATTCCCATGCTCAGGATTTGCGCCACATTGGCGCAAGGACAAGTCAGGAAAGTGATCTCTTGCCCGACCGTGATTTTGCCGCCGACCTGATTGCGCTGCTGCCCGATCTGCACCGTTACGGGCTGCGATTGTCGCGGCGTGGCGATGTGGCCGACGATCTGATGCAAGTCACGGTCGAACGCGCGCTGCTGGCGCGCGACCGCCTGGACCCGGATCGCGCGATGAAACCCTGGCTACTGCGCATCCTGCACAATGCCTTTATCGACATGACGCGCCGAACCCGCACCCGCGGGCAGGAGGTGGATATCTTTGACGTGCCGGAGGCGGCGACGGTGGACGGCGCCGCCGTGACCGAGGCGGCGCTGATGCTGTCGGCGGCCGACCGGGCGCTGGCCGATTTGCCCGACGACCAGCGCGCCGTGATGCTGCTGGTCTGCTATCAGGAGATGACTTATGCCGAGGCGGCAGAGATCCTCGATGTGCCGGTCGGCACGGTGATGAGCCGCCTTGCGCGCGCGCGCAAGGCAATGGCTGCGCGAATGGGAATAAACTGACCTGTCGCGCGTAGGTGTGGCGAAGGGGACAAGATAACGATGACACAGCACAATTTGACCAATGCCGACCTGATGGCCTTTGCCGATGGTGAGGCCGATGGTGCCACGGCCGCGCTGATCCGCACGCGTCTGCCGGATGATCTGGAGCTGGCGGCGCGGCTGCGCGCCTTCACCGCCACGCGGGATGCGATGGCGGGGCTTGCGGCACAGGACGCGGCAGGGTCGGGCCTGCCGCCCGCGTTGGCGGCGCGGCTGCAGGCGACCATCGGCGCGAAGGGGGCTGCGAGCCCCGATCCGATTACCGCACCTTTGGATCGCGGTGCCACTGTCGTGCCATTGCGTCGTCCCACGCCGCGCGCCGTGCCGGTCTGGTTGGGGGCGCTGGCCGCATCGCTGGCGCTGGCTGTGGGTCTGGGGACCGGGCTGATGCTGGGTGGGCCATCGCAGCAGGCCCTTGATCCGGTCTTTTCAGCACTTGATACGGTGCCCTCGGGTGACACTGTGACCCTGCCTGACGGGCGCGAACTGCGCCCCGTTGCCAGCTTTGCCGCATCCGACGGTGTCTTTTGCCGCGAATACGAGGTGTCGTCCCCGGACGGCACCGGCAGCGTCGCCATTGCCTGTGCGGACGGGACCGGTTGGGACACCCGGCTGCTGATCCCCACAACGACGGCATCCGGCTATGCCCCTGCGGCGGCACCGGACCTGCTGGACACCTGGTATGCAGGCAGCGACGCTGGCGCGCCGCTAATCCCCGAGGACGAGGCAGCGGCGCTTGCGATCCGCAGGGATATTGTCGCAGATTGAGACAGCACGCAGCCAGACCGCTACATCCGTCTTCACTCGCCGCGCTGGCGTGATCGGACGCTTTGGCGGATGCCGCCAAAGCCCACCTCGATCCTGCCCAAACCGCACCATTCAACTTGATGAGATCCGGCCAAACGCGGTGGGGACGACCCTTGCGGTCCGCCCCCCTTGCCTGCCTCTGCCCTGACGCCGCCGGTTGTGCGGGTGTCCCGCCGTCCGACGTTGCGTTCCGCAACGGGGAGCCGCATGCCGTCCCCCTGTGTCTTGGCGATCAAAAGATGAAGTCGTCGCTGTCGAGCTGGTTCAATCGCGTATCGTTCAGGACCAGGCGGCCTTCGTCAAAGTCGAAGACGACCGAGGAGCCGACCTGACGCGCATCGCCCATCGCCTCACCGAAGGAATTGATCGACCGCAAGGCCGACAGGTCGATGTCGTCGTCGCCGCTTTCGAAATCGGTGATCCGGTCGGCACCGGCCGTGAAGACGAACACGTCGCCACCCTCACCGCCTGTCATGACGTCGTTGCCCGCCCCGCCGTTGAAGCGGTCGTTGCCTTCGCCACCGGACATCACATCATTGCCGGTGTCGCCGATGAAGACATCATTGCCTTCGGCACCGGTCATGCGGTCATTGCCCGCACCGCCTGAAAGAAGGTCGTCGCCTTCACCACCCGACAGCGTATCGGTGCCAGCGCCACCGAACAGCCTGTCGTTGCCTTCGGCACCATCAAGGCGGTCGTTGCCACCGCCACCATAGGCCACGTCGTTGCCTTCACCCGTGAATATCTGATCGTTGCCAAGGCCGCCGTCCATCCGGTCGTCGCCGCTTTCGTCGCGCAACACGTCATTGCCCGCGCCACCGAACAGACGATCCTCGCCTTTGCCGCCGAACAGAAGATCGTTGCCGTTTTCACCGAAGAGCTGGTCGTCGTCATCGTCGCCATAGATGCGGTCGCTTCCGGCGCGGCCATAGATTCGATCTTCACCATCGCGGCCACGCAGGACATCGGCGAAGGCCGTGCCATAAATCAGATTCGCCGCGTCGTTTCCTGTCTTGATAGCCATTGCCGGTTCTCCTTCCTGGGACGCCGGCGCACCATCGCCGACATAGTATGGACGGCTGACATACCCGACTTATTCCCACCCCCTACATCTTTTTTGCGGCAGGTCGTCGCGCCGATCGCAGTTGAAAAAAAATCGACAGGCCCCGGGAATAAACCCGGTCGTTCGCGCGTCATTGCAGCATCGGGGGCCGGAATGCACCAGCAGGACGCGCCATCCGCAACATGACCTCGAAAGGACACGACATGATCAAGACATCTCTTTTGGTTCTGGCCATCGCCGTCACCGGCGGTGCCGCCTCGGCCCAATCTGCCAACTTCAGCAGCATCGACCGCAACGGCGACGGCAACCTGAGCTATGCCGAGCTGACCCGCACCTTCGGCCGCGCAGCGGCGGATCGGTTGTGGGTCCGTGGTGATGGCAACGGCTTTACTCCGAACGAGATTGCGCGGATCAACCGCAACAATGACGACGACGACCGGCCCCGCCTGCGCCGCGCCTTTGGTGACAATGATGATGATAACGACGACCGTCGCGGTAGTGGGCGCGCTTCGCGCGACGACAATGACGATGACGACAACCGTCGCGGTGGCGGCCGTGCTTCACGCGACGACGATGACGACGATCGGCGCGGCGGCAATCGCGGACGTGATCGTGACGACGATCGTGACGATGACCGCGACGATGACCGCGACGATGATTGATCCCCGCGCGTGCTGACTTGACGTTCGGAGACGGGACGGCACGCCGTGTCGACCCGTCTCTGGTGGTATTCTGCATCACGAGAAGACCGCGTTGATCGCTGACGTCACAACGCGAGATCAGGCCTGCCACATCAAGCGGCAACCAACCCCTTTTGGACCGTGACCGAGACGGCAATCCTCCTGAAAATGGCCGGGAATTATCTGGAAAAGCTCATCTACTGGTGCCAGTGATGTCTAAAAAATGAAAGTCCGCGTCAGGGGATAACTGCAACGCAGCGTTTCGGCATGCGGCCTGTGCCGGCTTTGGGTCGTTCGCTGCGGCCGATACCAAAGGCAGGAAGCAGACCGTCGCTGCATCGATAATTCAATCACCCAAGATCTGCGCAAGCAGATCACCGCACATGCCGATCAGTGTGATGGCGGCGCTTTTGATGCAGCTTTCAAACGGACCGTGTTACTCCAATCACCTTTTGGCTGCCGTCTCTCAGGCCGGGCAGGTCTTCGAGCCACGCGCCGGTCGTATTCCTGACTGAAATTGGAACACGGTCCATATCCAAGCCTCAATCTTCCCCGAACAGATCCCGCGTGAACACGCGCGCGCACACGTCCGCTAGATCGGCGGTCACACGGTTGGCGACGATGACATCGGATTGCGCCTTGAAGGCCGCCAGATCTCGCACCACGACAGAGCCGAAGAACAGATCGTCGGGCAGTTCGGGCTCGTAGACCACGACGGTGATGCCCTTGGCCTTGATCCGCTTCATGATACCCTGCACGGAGGACTGGCGAAAGTTATCGGACCCCGCTTTCATCACCAGCCGGTGGATGCCGACCACGCCCGGCTGCATCGCGACAATGCGGTCCGCCAAGAAATCCTTGCGGGTGCGGTTCGCGTCCACGATCGCCTGCATAATGTTCTGGGGCACCGTGGCGTAATTTGCCAACAGCTGCTTGGTGTCCTTGGGCAGGCAATAGCCGCCGTAGCCGAAAGACGGATTGTTGTAGTGCCCCCCGATCCGCGGGTCGAGGCTGACGCCTTCGATAATCTGGCGGGCATGCATGCCACCGGCCATTGCATAACTGTCGAGTTCATTGAAATAGGCGACCCGCATCGCGAGGTAGGTGTTGGAAAACAGCTTGATGGCCTCGGCCTCGTCCGGGTGGGTGAACAGGACGGGGGCATCCTTCCTGATCGCGCACTGCACCAGCAGTTCGGCAAAACGGCGGGCCTCGGGCGTGGTGTCGCCCACGATGATCCGGCTGGGGTGCAGGTTGTCGTGTAGCGCGCGCCCCTCTCGCAGGAATTCGGGGCTGAACATGATCCGGTTGCTGCCCAGAATCGCGCGGGTCTTTTTGATGTAGCCCACTGGGATTGTGGATTTCACAACGACGTGGATGTCCGGGTTCGCAACCAGCACCTGATGTGCCACCGCATCCACGGACCGAGTATTGAAAAAGTTCTCCTGGGGATCATAGTCGGTGGGCGTGGCGACGATGGCGTAATCCGCGCCCTCGACGGCCTCGGCCAGATCGGTCGTGGCGCGCAGGTCCAAACGCCGCGTCGCGAGGTAATCCTCCAGCTCAGTATCCTCAATCGGGCTACGCCGCGCGTTCACCAGATCGACCCGGTCCTGCATCAGGTCCACGGCCACGACCGTGTGATTTTGGGCCAGTAGCACCGCGTTCGACATGCCGACATAGCCCAGGCCGATCACCGCGATCTTCATTCGATGACCAGATGCAATGGAATATGGCGCTGGATCAAAGGCTGCCAAGAGGTGTCGTCTGCCGTGGCCTGAAGACCGTGGTGGTCAGTGGAACGCTTTGTCATGGTGAAAGCCTGCTTTCGTTGATGTGATTTCGAAGATCGTGTCATGAACAGGTCCTGCGCTTTCATGTCTGAGCCGCCATGATCACGTCGCCCGGAAACGCCGTCAATCGAACAAGCCTGAAGACGGTGCATGCCGCATGATACGTCACGGGTGTTGACTGACGGCAGGTTGCCGTGTCGGGTGCGGGTCCGAGAGCATGTAGCCGAAGCCGCGGACATTGCGGATCAGACGCGTTTCACCGCCACGTTCGATCTTTTTGCGCAGATAGGACACATAGACCTCCACCACGTTCGTATGCGGATCGAAGTCATAGCCCCAGACGCCTTTCAGCAGTTCCATCCGGCTGACCACCTGCTCCGCATGCACCGCCAGGAAATGCAGCAGCGCAAACTCGGTAGCCGTCAGCCCAAGATCTTGATCGTCGCGGGTCACGACCTTGCGAGTAAGGTCGATACGCAGGTCCGCAATGGCGAGGGTGCCTGTGGCGGGGATTGCGTCCGCCAACTTGCTGCGCCGCACCAGCGCCTCAATCCGCGCCAAGAGTTCCGCAAAGGCGAAGGGTTTGGTCATGTAGTCGTCGGCCCCCGCACGCAGCCCGTCCAGTTTGTCCTCCAAAGCGTCGCGGGCGGTCAACATCATGATCAGCGTGCCGTTGCCCCTAGCGCGGATCTGTCGACAAAGGTCGACCCCTTCGGCGTCGGGTAGCATCCGGTCCAGCAAAACCAGATCGGGGCGACGGGCATCCAGCCGGTCCGTTAAGTCGTGACCCGCATGGGTCACGGCAACGTCGTAGCCTTCAGCAGACAGACCCGCCGCAAGGAAAGCGGCAATTTCTTGGTCGTCCTCGACGATCAGGATGCGTATCATGGCTCTGAATTCTCCAGCGGCAGAGTTATGGTAATGGTGGCTCCCGGGTCTCTAAGTGCCGTGTCATGCCCATCCGTTTGGCGCAGGATGCGGATCGTGCCCGCATGTCGGTCTACGATCCAGCGCGCGATCGACAGGCCGAGACCGGCACCGCGACTCGCCGCCCGGCCCTGACCCGTCCCGCCCCGATAAAAGCGGATAAAGGCCTGTTCTGCCTCTGCTGCAGTGAACCCCGGTCCCTGATCGGTGAGACGTATCTCGGCCATTTCATCTGTCACCGCCAGATTAAGGTGGACCACCGTCCCTGCGGGGGCCAGACGGATCGCATTGTCCAGCGGGATCAGCACCGCCTGCCTCAGCCGGTCGTGATCGCCCATCACGACAACCGGTTCATCGGGCTGCTCGAAGGTCAAGGTGACGCTTTGGGCGCGCTCGAATCCCGCGCTGTCCTCCAGCACATCAGCCAGCACGTCCTGCAGGATGACGTGGGTGCGCTCGATGGTGATGGAGCCTGCCTCGGACCTGGCGAGGAATAGGAGGTCTTCGACCAGACGGCCCATTTGGGCGGCTTTGCGCACGACCTGTTGCAGCGTCTCGCGCAGGCGCGCAGGTGGCGAGTCGGTCGCGCGCAGCGTCACCTCGGCCTGACCGCGCAAGATGGTCAACGGGGTGCGCAGCTCGTGGCTGATATCCGCCAAGAACCGGGCGCGTGTTTCATCCAACGCTTTCAGCCGGGCGACCGCTGTCTCGAGTTCTAGGCCACGCGTGTGCAACTCGGAAGTGCGGTCGGCAACCTTCTGTTCCAGATCTGCCTTGGCCTGCGTCAGCAAAACCTGCTGGTCCCTGATTTGCGCGGTCATCGCGTTGAACCTGCGGCCAAGATGGCCCAACTCGTCCGGTGCTGTGACCGGCACCTGGTGATCCAGATCGCCGCGCCCCACCGCATCCGCCGCCTCGGCAAGGGCGGCCACCGGGCGCAGGACCGTGCGGTGTAGCACAACGGCATTGGCCAGCGCCAGAAGGCCTACAACCGCGACCAATCCGACCGCCAGCCAGAACACCCGCCGCGCCAGCATGTCTGACGTGGCCGCGGCTCGGATCACCTTGTCGCGTTCGCGGTCGGTGGCCACATCAATCAGTTGTCCCATCACGCTGTCGAACTGATGTTCGATCCGGTCGATATACAGCAACTCTGCCGCCGCGCGTTGCCCTTGTGTCAGAAGGCGCATCACGTCGCCCCGGGCTGAATCCAGTGCTGCAAGGGTGTCTCGCATCCGGCCAATCTGGGTCAGCTCGGCCTCTTCGCTGCCACGCTCGACCGGGTCACTGGCGTTTTCCAAATCGGCCCGCACGAGTGTTTCCTTGCGCGTCAGCGCTTCCTCCAGCGCGCGACGGGCTTCGATGACCTCTGTCGTATCCTGGCCAAGGATGAACAACTCTGCCACTTGTTCCGAATAGTCGTTTGCGCGCGCTGCGATCAGGTTAATGGCCCGGATCTGGTCATAGGTTGCAACGCTTTGACGGCGATTTTCGGCACCGATCTGCAGGATCATGATGATCAGCCAAGCAATGAGTGCCACGGCCAGCGTGACGACGATATGGCTCGCCAGGATCTTGGTTCTGATCGTCATGTCGCGGATGACCCCACCCCTTCGCCCTGCCATGTAGGGCCTGGCACGTCGCGCGTTTTCGCAAAGCGCCTGAACATCTGGCACCCTACGCAAGAATATCGACCGCGGGACACGGGCGCACGCGCCAAACCGCTTTCTAAGGAAATTCTAATTTGAAAGCGGGGAATATTAGCCGATGTAACACGTTCATGACACAGACGGCTTTTTGCACGATTGTCTGACGCCGTAGCGATCATTTGCTTAACAGGAGTTTGCAGCGACCATGTTCGATCTTGTCACCGGCCAGAAAAGTCGCTCGACCACGGTCGATGCGTCGCGTCCGCCCCGTATCGTTTTGTATTCCCACGACACCCTTGGGTTCGGGCATTTGCGCCGCAACCTTCTGATCGCGGGGGCGCTCAAGCAGGGCCAGCGCACGCCCGAGATCCTGATGATCGGCGGCATGCGCGAGGCAGGGGCCTTTGCCATGCCGGACGGCGTCGATTGCGTGACCTTACCCGCTTATGCCAAAGGGACCGACGGGATTTACCGACCGCGCGATCTGGGCGGCGATCTGACCGCTCTGCGCAGCCTGCGTGCGCAGATCATCATGGCGACAGTCGAAAGCTTCGCGCCCGATCTGATGATTGTCGACAACGTGCCGCGTGGCGCGCAATACGAATTAGATCCGGTTCTGGACATGCTGCGCGCAAGGGGCACAACACGGCTGGTTCTGGGTTTGCGTGACGTGATCGACAGTCCGGGCGTGGTGCGGCGCCAATGGCTGCGGCAGCGCAACTTCGAGACGATCCGCAAATTCTATGACGCCGTATGGGTTTACGGCGACCCAAGTCTCTATGACATCTTGACCGACTGTGAGCTCGGTGGCGCTATCGGCGAAATCGCACAGCATGTGGGCTACCTTGATCCGGCTGTGCGCTTGTCGCAACCGCTTGCAGGCCAGGACCGTGACGCGGTGCTGGGTGGTGACGCACGCCCCTACGTCCTATGTGCCGTAGGCGGCGGGCGCGATGGCAATGCGGTCTGCGCGGCCTTCGCCGAGGCGAGACTGCCGGCAGGCCACCGGGGGATATTGATCACCGGCACACAGATGCCGCAGGCTCTACAGAACCGGTTACGCAAGATCGTCGCGCGGCGCTGCGACATGACCCTCGTGCCCTTTGTGGGCGAACCCATTGCACTGATGCAGGGGGCGGCGCGGATCATATGCATGGGCGGCTATAACACGACCTGCGAGGTGCTGTCGCTGGGCCGTCCCACGCTGATCGTGCCCCGTGCGAAACCCCGCGCCGAACAATTGATCCGCACCAGTCGTTTGGCAGATCGGCGTTTGGTGGACATGCTGCACCCGGACGCGCTGAGTGCGGAGGCTTTGAGCCAGTGGATGCAGGCAGATACCGCCTTCGTTCCCGCATCGACCTTGGTAATGAACGGCCTCGATACGGTGCGCGGTCCGGTGGACGGGATGTTTGCGGCAACACCGGCGATGGCACCCCTTATGGCGAAGGCATCGTGATGAGCAAACATGTTCCCGGCCCGATCGGCTATATCGTAAAGCGGTATCCCCGCTATTCCGAAACCTTCATCGTGAACGAGATCCTCGCCCACGAGGCTGCGGGCACGGCGATCGAGATATTTGCCCTGCGGAGCGTTGAGGAAAGCCATTTCCAGGACATCCTGGGGCAGGTCAAGGCGCCTGTTACACGCATTCGCGACAAGTATACCGGCCCAGATACGATATGGGCGATGATCGCGCGAGTCCGCGACACTCTGCCCGGCGCCTGGGACGCACTGGCACGGCTGGACGGGCTGAACGGTCAGGACATTGTGCAGGCCATAGACATCGCGCTGCACTGCCATGCGCGCGGCATAGTGCACTTGCATGCGCATTTCGGCACCGTGTCCACCTCCGTGGCGCGGGGGGCAGCGGCGCTGGCGGGGATCGGTTACAGCTTTACCGCGCACGCCAAGGACATCTACTGCGACTATGCGGAAAATCAGTATCTGGACCTGAAACTGCGCGATGCCACCGCCGTCGTCACCGTTTCGGACTACAACGTGGGCTATTTGCAGGATCGCTTTGGCGCGGATGCGGGCCGCGTGACGCGGATCTATAATGGCCTCGATCTGGACCGCTTTGCCCATCAGCCGCCCAGCCCGAACGCTACCGGCATCCTCGCCGTCGGGCGTCTTGTGGAAAAGAAGGGGTTCCACATCCTGATCGAGGCGCTGCGCCTGATGGCCGCCGCGGGCCGCGCTGCCCCCTGCACCATCGTCGGCAGCGGCGAGGAGGCTGAGAACCTATCGCGCCAGATCGCCGCCGCTGGTTTGCAGGACAGCGTGACGCTGGCCGGGCCGCTGCCGCAGGGTGCTGTCTTTGACGCGATGCGCAGCGCCGCCGTGCTGGCATGCCCCTGCGTGGTGGGCGGTGACGGCAACCGCGACGGTTTACCCACGGTCCTGCTTGAAGCGATGGCGCTGGGTCTGCCGTGCGTCGCGACCGACGTGACCGGTATCCCGGAGCTGGTCCGCCACGACGAAACCGGCCTGATCGCGGTCGAGGGCGACCCCGAGGCGCTTGCCGATGCCCTCACGCGCCTGCTGAACGATGCCGAACTGCGCCAGCGGTTTTCCGACGCTGGCCGTGAGAGGATCGCGGCGGATTTCGATGTCGCTGTGAATGCTGCCCGCTTGCGCGACGTGTTCACCGCTGCCACGGCATCTAGCCTGCGGGGGGTCGCGTGATGCGCATCGCCTATGTCTGCACCGATCCGGGCATCCCAGTCTTCGGCACCAAAGGTGCCTCCGTCCATGTGCAGGAGATGCTGCGCGCTTTCACGGGCAGAGGCGCTCAAGTCACCATAATCTCGCCGCGCATCGGGGACACGGCCCCCGCCGATCTGGCCGGCGTCGTGATCCACGCGCTGCGACCCCTGCCATCGGGAGAGGCCGTCGTGCGTGCGCAAGCTGCCCTTAGTCAGAACGCACACGTCACGCAGGCGCTGACGGAAGCCGGTCCCTTTGACCTGATCTACGAACGCCACGCCCTTTATGCACATGCGGCGATGCAGTTTGCCTGCGACGCAGGCGTTGCCGGCGTGCTAGAGGTCAATGCCCCCCTGCTGGCCGAGCAGGCCCGTCACCGCACGCTGGCATTGCCCGCAGATGCCGATGCCTCCACCCGCACCTGCATGGGCGCCGCCACCACCGTCACCGCCGTCTCGCCTGTGGTGGCCTCCTATGCCCGCGACCACGGCGCGCGCTCGGTAGAGGTCATTCCCAACGCCGTCACACCCGCCCGTTTTCCACAGCAAGATCCGCCCATGGGGCCGTTCACGCTGGGGTTTCTGGGCAGCCTGAAGCCTTGGCACGATGTGGACACGGCGCTGGATGCCTTTGCCCTGTTGCATGCTGAAGCGGTGCCCGATGCGGTGCTGCTGATCGTAGGCGATGGGCCGGAACGCGAGCGATTGGCTCATCGTGCGGACGCCTTGGGCGTGGCCGACGCCGTGACCTTTACGGGAGCGGTCGCCCCGGACGCGGTGCCTGCCATGTTGGCGCGCATGCATGTCGGTCTGTCACCATACGCGGCAAGCGCGGACTTTTATTTTTCGCCGCTGAAGATATATGAATACATGGCGGCCGGACTGGCGGTGGTGGCCAGCGATGTTGGCCATCTGGGGCAAGTTGTGGACGACGGCACCACGGGTCTGCTGACGCCTGCGGGCGATGCACGGGCGCTTGCCAACACGCTGTCGCGATTGGCGGCAGACCCTGCATTGCGCATGCGTCTGGGCACCACTGCCCGCGCCCATGTGATGGCGCACCACACGTGGGACGGTATTGCCGCCCGCGTGATGGGCCATGCAGACCAGCATGCAGACCAGACCGCAAGCGCCCCCGCATGAGCAGGCCAGACAATTTGTCCGATAGCCTGCCGGGATTGCGTCGCGTCATGGCGCGGCTGACCCCCTACATGCGGCCGCACCGGGTGATGCTGGCAGGCTCCATGGCCGGGCTGATCGCCGCGACGTTGATGAAGCTGCTGGAGCCCTGGCCGCTGAAGTTCGTGATCGACGCGGTCGTGCCCTCGGCCAGCACAACCGCGGCCAGCACGCTCGATCCCATGACGTTGCTGGCGCTGTGCGCCGTTGGTCTGCTGGCCATCGTGGCGCTGAAGGCGCTGTTCCAGTATCTGGCGACCATCGGGTTCGCGCTCGTGGGTAACCGGGTGCTGACGGCGGTGCGGGCGGATTTGTTCCGCCACCTGCAGGCCCTGTCGCTAGGGTTTCATACCCGCGCCCGTGGGGGCGATCTGACCATGCGGCTGATCGGCGATGTCGGCATGCTCAAGGAAACCGCCGTCACCGCAGCCTTGCCCCTCTTGGCCAGCGTGCTGGTGCTGGTAGGCATGGTGGGCGTCATGTTGTGGTTGGACTGGCAGTTGGCGCTGCTTGCGCTGTCACCCTTGCCGATCCTGTGGCTCATCTCGCAGCGCGCGACGGTCAAGATTCGCGACATCAGCCGCAAGCAGCGCAAGCGGCAGGGCGAATTGGCCGCCACAAGCACGGAGACAATGGCAGGCATCCGTTCTGTGCAGGCGCTGGGGCTGGAGGAGAGCCTTTCGACTACGTTCTCGGGGGCCAACGACAGCGACATGAAGGCGGGCGTGAAAGGCAAGAAGCTGTCGGCAGGGCTGGAGCGGTCCGTCGATGTGCTGACCGGCATCGGTCTGGCCATCGTGCTGTGGTTCGGGACCTTGCAGGTGCTGAACGGCCGGATCACCCCCGGCGATCTGCTGATCTTCGTCAGCTACCTGAAGCAGACCTTTCGCCCGGTGCGCGAATACGCCAAATACACTGCCCGCCTGGCCAAGGCGGCGGCAGCGGGCGAACGGGTCGTGTTGCTGTTGGACGAAGTGGCCGAGGTGCGCGACGCGCCGGGTGCAATTGCCGCCCCCGCCCTGCGCGGTGCCATCGCGTTTCAGGACGTGCGGTTCCGTTACGCCGCAGATGCGCCCGCCACGCTGGACGGTGTCAGTGTGGCGCTGGAGGAGGGGACATCCGTCGCGATCACAGGGCCGTCGGGCGTGGGCAAGTCCACCTTTGCCAGCCTGATCCTGCGGCTCTATGATCCCGAAAACGGCCTGATCCGCATCGACGGGCATGATCTACGCGCGCTGACGATCCGGTCGCTGCGGTCGCAGATCGGCTTTGTGGCACAGGATCCGCTGATCTTGCGTGGCACCATCGCGGAAAACATCGCCCTGGGGGCAGGGCGAACCGTGACGCCCAAGGAAATCGCCGCCGCCGCGCGGCTGGCCGATGCGCACGATTTCATCATGGCGCAATCGCAAGGATACGATACGCTGGTGGCCGAACGGGGCGCGACCCTGTCGGCGGGTCAGCGCCAACGCATTGCCATCGCGCGCACGGCCCTGCGCAATGCCCCAATCCTGATCCTGGACGAACCCACCGTGGGTCTGGACCGCAAAAGCGAGGAGGCGGTCGGCACAGCCCTGTGGCGGCTGGCGCGCGGGCGCACGACGCTGCTGGTGACCCATGATCTGGCACTGGCCGCTCGCGCCGACCGGGTGCTGGTGCTTGACGGCGGGGCCATCGTCGAGGATGGCGCACCGCAAACCCTGATCCGCGCGGGTGGCCGCTTCGCCGCCCTGCACGCGCGGCAACAGGGCGATGCCGGCCCCGAAGGCAGCGGGGGGCAAGTCCGTGCTGTCGCCGTCTGACGCAAGCGTAGTCGCCCGCGACCCCGCGCTGGCCGGCCTTGCGACCCTTCTTGACCCGATCGCGCTGACTGCACTCGTGGGCCGCACCGATCTGATGGTGACCTACTTGCGTTACAAGCCCGGCACCAGTTGCCTGATCGGTCTGGCCCCGCGGGACGGTGGCCTTGGGGCACTGGCGGTGATTGCCGTGCCTGCCGCCCGCTGGCCGCAGTTGCGCGCGCGGCCCAAATGGCAGGCGGGGCCTGACCCGGTCGCTTTTCATGATGCGATTCATGTCGCGGTCGTGCCTCTGCGCCGCATCCGCAATGTGAAGGGGCACAAAGCACTGACTGACCCCGGACGCCGTGCGGCGCTGCTGGCCGGTCTGGGGCTGGCAGAGGCGCCGATGTCTCTGCTGCGGTTCAAGCCGGAGCGGCGGCTGGTGTTGCAGGTAGTCACAGCAGATGGCGCAAAGGCCTTGCTGAAATTCCACGCGGCCATGGGCTTTGACCGGGCGCTGCGGGGGGCGCGGCATGCGGCAGCCCATGCGGGGGCGCCGCTGCTGACGGTGGACGTGCGTCGTCATGCGATCCTGTCGGGCTGGATCGATGGCACGGCGCTGCACCCGTCGATGGGTGAAGCTGCGTTTTACGCGACGGGTCTGGCGCTGGCCCGTCTTCATCAGGTCATCACCCCCGACCTGCGGTGCACTGACCGCAGCCGCGAGGTGACGGAATGCAATGCAGCCGCCCGCGCCATCGCGCAACTGGCCCCGGATCAAGGCGCGCGCGTCCGCAGCCTCGGAGCGCGTATCGCAACCCTTCTGCTGGCCTCGCCTATGCAACCCTTGACGCTGCATGGGGATTTCAGCGCGGATCAAGTGATCCTGCAAGGTGACAGGCCAGTCATCCTCGACTGGGACCGGATCGCATTGGGTGATGCCGGGCGCGATCTGGGCGGGTTCATCGCTAGGCTGGAGGCGGATGTGCTGGACGGGCGATTAACCGATGTCACCGCCACCGCCGCCGGTCAGGCTTTGCTGCGCGGCTACGCGACCCATGCCCCCCTGCCAGAGACACTGCCCGCCCAGCAAGCACGCGCCCTGCTGGCCCTTGCGACAGAAGGATTCCGTCGTCGTCAGCCCGCGTGGCATGACCGTATGGCTGCGCTGCTGACGCGGATCGAGGACTTGCTCTCGCACCAGAAGGACGATCCACTGGCCGTCACCCCCGGCCTGAGCCTCGCGCTGGATGCGCAGGCCATGCGAGGGCATGTCGACGCCGCCTTCGGTGGGGTCGGAAGGGCAAAGTTAACAGCGACCCTGCTGCGGCACAAACCCGGTCGCCGCGCACTGATCCGCTATTCCGCCGACAGCCCACCGCGCGTGCGCCTGGGGAAGCTGCGCGCCAAAGGCCCCGACCGCCGCACCCCGGCCTTGCACAATGCCTTGCGTGCCGCCGGTCTGGACGGACGTGCACCGCACCATGTCGGTGTGCCGCAAGCTTTTGGTGGATTGGACGCCCCCCCCGTCTGGTTACAGGCACAGGTCGATGGCCCGACCATGACGGAGGCGCTCCTCGACGGTGCAGGTCCCGGCGTGGCGCAGCGTGCCGGTGCCGCGCTCGCGCTGCTGCATGTGACACCCGTCGCCACTGACCGAACATGGACCATGACCGATGAGATGGCGGTGTTGGACAAGGGCCTGCGTGTCGCAGTGCAGGACGTGCCCGCAGAGGCCGCGACCATCGCCCGGATCAGTGCAGCTGCACACCGCGTCGCAGCTGCGCTGCCATCTGGTTCGGTTACCGGGATTCATCGGGACTTTTACCCCGACCAGATCCTGCTGGGGGATCCGGTGACATGGGTATTGGATCTGGACCTCTACGCAAGTGGGGACCCGGCGGTGGATTTGGGCAACATGCTGGCGCATCTGACGGAACTGGGACTGCGCACGGAGAAGGATCCCGACCGCTTTGCCGCGCACAAGCGCGCTTTCGTCACGGGCTACGGCGGAGCGGATCGGGCAGGTGGTGCCGCGCGAGTGGAGGCGCTGCACTGGATCTCGCTGGCGCGGCACATACAGATCAGCCGCCGCTTTGACGACCGCCAACACACAACCGCGCCCTTGATCGCACTTTGCGAGCAAGCCTTGGCCAACTGACAGTATCGCGGATCGTCTTGGTGGCCACGTGGGTGTATCGCGCGGTGGTCGTCAATTTGGCATGGCCGAGCAGCACCTGGATCACCCGCACATCGGTGTTGGCTTCCAGCAGAT